>NZ_CFQVBI010000023.1:0-28000 GCF_986095205.1 Megamonas sp.
ATATAGTAAGACCTGCTATTTTAGTAGGCAAGTATCGTTTGTATCCAAGAATCCCCTGCCTTTAGGCATGGGGAGTATGTCAACATGTAGAGAAGTATTCGCTAGAGGTCAAAAAGATATAAAAGTAGAAGGTCCATTCCCAGAAGTGGAAAATGAAGTAGTAGAAGTTCATAAAGATTATTGGAATAAATAATTTAAGATAAATAATAAAATAAGTAATATAGGAAAGCTTGATGAAATCTTAGAAAATATAGATAAGATTTTATCAAGCTTTTTATTTTTAGCTATTAATCATAGAGCATTTGTAAATAATAAGGTTTATTATGGATAAAATGTATAAAATTTTTATCTTTTTTCTTAAAAATAATGTAAATATGTAAATTTTTTATGGATTTTATGATATAATGGAAAGCGTATTATTTTATAAATTAAGGGTGTGATAATTTGAAAAATCTTAGTATGAGTGCTAAAGTTTTTCTAGGTTTTGGGATAGGGATTATCTTAGGTCTTATTTTTCAAAAAGATATTTTATGGTTACAACCTATTGGGGATTTGTTTTTAAAACTCATTAAAATGATTGTTGTTCCTGTTGTATTTTTATCTATTATTAGTGGAATATCTAGTATAGGTGATATTGGAAAATTAAAACGCATAGGAACAAAGGTAGTAGGCTTTTATATTGTAACTACAGTGCTTTCTGCAATTATTGGTCTTATTGTGGCACATATAATGAAGCCAGGTGCTGATTTTGCTGTAAGTCAAATTGTAGATACAGGCGAAGTGATAAAACCTGCTGAGCCAATGACTGTTAGCCAGACTATTTTGAGCATGGTTCCTGATAATCCGATAACAGCTTTAGCTACAGGTAATTTAATGCAAATTATCGTATTTGGGGCATTTATTGGTATTGCGATAACTATTTTGGGTGATAGAGTAAAAAATGTTAAAAAAGTTATTGATGAAGCCAATGTTATTATGTTTAAAATTACAGATATGGTAATGCAAGTAACTCCATTTGGGGTAACTGCTTTAGTTGCTTGTAGTGTTGGGGAATATGGTTTATCTATTTTTAATATTTTAGGTAAATTTATTTTAACTCATTACATAGGTGCTTTTTCTGTAGTCTTGTTTATGTATATATTCATCATTAAATACATTGCTAAGATTTCATTAAAAGACTTTTTTACTAAAATTACAGAAATTTGGTTAGTAGCATTTAGTACAACAAGTAGTTCTGGTACTTTACCTGTTAGCTTACGTGTTACTGAAGAAAAATTTAAGGTAAAAGATGAATTGGCATCATTTACTTTGCCTATTGGTGCAACTATCAATATGAATGGTATTGCTGTATATTATGCTGTTACTGTATTATTTGTAGCTCAAGTATATGGTGTAGAACTTTCATTAATGCAACAAGTAATGTTTATATTTATGACTACATTGATTTCCATAGGTACACCAGGTATTCCAAATAGTGGTATTGTATTGACTATAATGTTACTTACCACAATGGGACTACCTATTGAGATTATGGGTATGATAGTTGGTATCTTCCGTTTAATAGATATGATTCATACTGCACTCAATGTAACAGGTGATGTAGTAAGTACATTGGCTGTAGCACGTATTGAACATATGTATAAAGAATAAATTTAAAGGTGGCTTTATCATGGAAAATGAAAATAATAAAATGAAGCGAGGGCTGAAAAATCGCCATATGCAAATGATTGCACTTGGCACTTCTATTGGTACAGGATTGTTTTATGGTTCAGCACCAACAATTAAATTAGTAGGTCCAGGTATTATTTTGTCTTATGCTTTGGCAGGGATTTTCATCTTTTGCATTATGAGAATGGTTGGAGAAATGTCTGTTAAAGAACCTGTTTCTGGTTCATTTGTTTATTTTGCTAATAAATATTTAGGTACTTTTGCAGGTTATTTAGCAGGTTGGAATTATTGGTTTTTATATTTGTTAGTTTGTTTTGCAGAATTATCAGCAATCGCTATTTATGTAAATTATTGGTTTCCAGATATACCTCATTGGATAACAGTTTTAGTCTGTATTGTAGTGGTAACAACTGTAAATTTAATCAATGTAAAAACTTTTGGTGAAGCAGAATTTTGGGCATCATTTATTAAAATTTTAGCTATTTGCTGTATGATTGTATTTGGTTTTTATTTGATATTTACAACAATGGGACCATTTCCTGATAATTTCAGTAATTTATGGAACAATGGGGGCTTTTTCCCTAATGGTTCTTGGGGTTTTGCACAGTCTTTAGCTGTAGTTATGTTTTCTTTTGGCGGTGTAGAATTAATTGGTATTGCAGCAGGAGAAGCTGAAAACCCAGAAAAAACTTTACCTAGAGCTATAAATGAAGTATTGCTTCGTATCTTAATTTTCTATATTGGTACTATGGTAGTATTGATGACACTTGCTCCATGGGATGAAGTTGGTTTAAATGCTAGCCCATTTGTACAGATTTTCTCTAATATCGGTATTCCAGCGGCAGCTAATATTTTAAACTTCGTAGTAATTGTAGCAGCACTTTCTGTATACAATAGTAGTTTATATAGTACATCTCGTATTTTGCACAATTTGGCGCAAAATGGAAATGCACCTAAGATGTTTGCTTCTTTATCTCGTCGTGGTATACCAATGATAGGTATTTTGGTATCTACAGCAATTTCTTTATTGCTTGTAATTTTGACTTATATTTTACCTGAAAAAGTTTTCATGTATTTATTATCAACTGTAGTTGCAGCACTTGTTATCACATGGACAACTATAGCTATAACTCATATGAAATTTAGAATGAAATTCATACAGGAAAATCGTTTAGATGAACTTCATTTTAAAGCGTTTTTATTCCCTTATATTAATTATTTTTGTTTTATTTTCTTAGCTGCTATTGTAGTGATTATGTTCTTTATGGAAGACATGAGAATATCTTTAGGGGCATTAGTAGTTTGGGTAGCATTTATTTATATAACATATAAATTGAGAGCAAAAGTATAATAAGGTATGAATTGAGATGAAAAGCATTAACTATTGATTTTTGATAGTTAGTGCTTTTTGTCTGTAATTTTTATACATATTATTTTAGTATTTATAGGGATTTTTTATTTGTTTATTGTAAAGTTGATAAGGTAAATGATAATATATTATTTATGTTTTTAGATTTTATAAAAAAAGGTGGATAGATATGGATAATAATGAACACAAAATGAAGAGGGGCTTAAAAAGTCGTCATATGCAAATGATTGCTTTAGGGGCTTCTGTTGGTACAGGTTTATTTTACGGCTCTGCACCAACAATCAAATTAGTAGGACCTGGTATTATTTTATCTTATTTATTAGCAGGGATTTTTATTTTCTTTGTCATGAGAATGTTGGGTGAAATGTCTGTTAGAGAACCAGTATCCGGTTCTTTCAGTTATTTTGCTGATAAATATTGGCATAGATTTGCAGGTTATTTAGCAGGTTGGAATTATTGGTTTTTATATATGATAGCTGGTATGGCTGAATTATCCGCAACAGCTACATATGTCAATTTCTGGTTACCTGATTTTCCACAATGGCTCACTATTTTAATTTGTATTTTAGTAATTATAACTGTTAATTTAATCAATGTAAGTTTTTATGGTGAATCAGAATATTGGGCATCATTTATTAAAATAACAGCTATTTGCTGTATGATTGTCTTTGGTTTGTATTTAATTTTTACAACAATGGGTCCATTCCCTCAAAATTTCAGTAATTTATGGGTTAACGGTGGATTTTTCCCTAACGGCGCTTGGGGCTTTGCGGCTTCTTTAGCAGTAGTTATGTTCTCTTTTGGTGGCGTAGATTTGATCGGGATAACAGCAGGAGAAGCTGAAAATCCTGAAAAAACTTTACCAAAAGCTATAAATCAAATTTTAATTCGTATTTTAATTTTCTATATCGGTACTATGGTAGTATTGATGAGTCTTTCTCCATGGGATCAAGTTGGTCTTCAAGGCAGTCCATTTGTACAGATTTTCTCTAATATCGGTATTCCAGCAGCAGCTAATATTTTAAACTTTGTTGTATTAGTAGCAGCATTGTCTGCATATAATGGTATTTTATATGGTACATCTCGTATGCTTTATGGTTTAGCAAAAGAAGGAAATGCACCAAAAATTTTCGCTTCCTTATCTCGCACTGGTATTCCAATGGTAGGGATTTTAGTATCAGCAGTTATCGGTATAATTCTTGTAATAATGACATATTATTTCCCTAAAGAATTATTTATGTATTTATTATCTATTGTAGTAGCTGGCTTAATCATCAGCTGGTTTATCATCACTATTACACATATGAAATTTAGATTGAAATTTACTCGTGAAAATCGTTTAGATGAACTTAAATTTAAATCTTTATTTTATCCATATACAAATTATTTCTGTATCTTGTTCTTAATCGCAGTAGTAGTGATTATGACACAAATACCAGATATGTTGATTTCTATAATAGTTTTACCTATTTGGGTAATATTTATTTATATGACATATTTATTTAAAAAGAAAGATTAAAGGTGTAAATTATGAATTTAGATGTAATTCATCATGTGGCAATTATCGTATCTGATTATGCGAAATCTCGTCATTTTTATGTTGATTTATTGGGGTTTGAAGTAATTAGAGAACATCATAGAGAAGATAGAAATGATTATAAGCTAGATTTAAAATTAGGTAGTTGTGAATTGGAGATTTTTGGTAAAGCAGATGCACCAAAACGTGTAAATAATCCGGAAGCTTGTGGACTTAGACATTTAGCTTTTAAAGTGGAATGTATAGAAAAGACTGTAGCAGAATTAGAAAAATTGGGCATTGAATGTGAACCAATTAGATGGGACGATTTTACAAAGAAAAAAATGACATTTTTCAAAGACCCTGATGGACTACCATTGGAATTACATGAATAGAATATAAATATAATAAGAAAGAGATTTATGAATTTGTTTATATAGAGCAAAGGTAATAAATCTCTTTTTTATTTTAATAATCTTTTAATTTATCTCTAATAGATTTCTTATTGAATATGTTCATTAAAGATGATAATATAAGATTAATGAATATATTCAATGGAGGTTGAATTTACAATGAAGAAACTTAGAATTTTATTGATGATGGTGTTATGTTTAGCTTTTGCTTCTACAGCTGCATTTGCTGCTGCTGCAAACAAAGCAGTAGATAATGTGGTAAGTATGCATGGTCAGATTGTATCTATTAATGATGACATGATTACTATAAAAGATAAAAATTCTGATAATACAGTGGCTTTAATCGTGCGTTGGGATACTGAAATTTTAAATGGTAAAAATGGTGAAGATGTAGACCTCAATCGTTTACATGTAGGTGATGAATTAACAGCATATTATAGCTCTATTTCCACTCGTAGCCTTCCACCACAAAGCAGAGCATATGCACTTGTAATGGGTGATGGTCAGCATGATGGTATCTATATGCATGTTAGCAAAGTGGATAAAGTAAAAAATGGCGTTAAATTTTTAAATACTAATGAAGATATGTTCGTTACAATTCCTGAAAATGTAGAAGATGATGCTAAAGAATTAAAACAAGGTGATAAAGTTTTAGTATGGTATGATTTTGTAGCAATGAGCATGCCTGGACAAGCTACAGCTACAAAAGCAGTTATCTTAGACTAATTATTGTAAAAAGATAGCTCAGATTTTATCATTTTTATAAATTAGGGCTTCCTATGGTTTATTTAATGAATAAATGGCTATAGGAAGTCTTTTTGCTTATTTTATAAATTTTGTAAGGTTTTAGTTAATAGTGTATTTATAAGTGAAAAATTTTTTTGTATAATAAAGCAGTATAGTAAGTTTCTTGTAAAATTTAGTGATTTTGGTAAAGCGAGAAAGAAGGATTATATTGCTAAATAAAATTTTGTTAGGTTTAAATAAAAATTTAACAAAAATAATAAAAACCTTTATCTTTTTTTGGTTATTATTATGTGTCTATCGTTTGGTTTTTATTTGGGGTATGAGTGAATATCTCAGTGCAGATAGTGGACATAATTTAATTCTTACAGCAATTTATAGTGGGGCAAAATTAAGTTTGCAAACAGCAGGCGGACTTACATTATGTATGCTCATTGGTTTTATCGCTGAAACTATATGGCATAGATTAAAATATTTTCGCTATATTTGTTCATTTGTGATTTTATTTATAACTACATTATTATTTGTAGCTAGATTTCCTTTTTATCAACAATTCCATAGCGGTTTCAATCAAATGTTATTTACAGCAATGCATGAAGATTTATATGCATTATTTATTTCTTTAGTGGAAGAATTTCAGTTGCCATTGAAATTGCTATTAGTAATTGTTTTAGTTGCTATCTTGAATTATGCTTTTAATAAATTTTTAGCTTATAGTTTTAAAGTTAGAAGATGGCAAATATTACCAGAGAAAATAAAAACTGTTTCCTTGCTCATGTGCGTATATGTTTTAGGTACATTATCTTTATATGGCGGTGGCTGGAGCTGGAAATCTGGTGTGAATTGGGAAAATGCAGGGATTACAAATGATACATTTTTGAATGAGTCTATTTTAGATGATTACCAAGCTATTTATCGAGCATATGCAAATCAGATGCGTATGGAAGCTTGTAATGGACTTAGTTTTTCAGCGCAAAATGTGAGAGATTTAGCAAAATCTTTAACAAATAAAGATGGCGGAAATGATTTAAGTATATATTTAGCTAAAGAAGCAACAGGGGCTAAGATAGAAAAACCAAAACATATTTTTGTGATTGTATCAGAAAGCTATGCGAACTGGCCATTATTAGATAAATATAGTGATTTGCATATTGCTGATAATATGAAAAAAATAATCGCGGAAGATGATACGATTTATACTTCGCATATGTTGCCTAGTGGCTCAAGTACAGTAGGTGCTTTGATGACTATGGTTACAGGTATGGCAAATTCTAATTTATATTTGACAACTATGTCAGAAGCCTTAGCAAATCCTTATATCACAGCAACAGCACCGCAGATGAAAAAATTAGGCTATGAAACAAGTTTTTGGTATGCTGGCCCTGCTACATGGGAAAATATTCAAGAATTTACATTAGCACAAGGCTTTGATAATTTTTATAGTAGAGGAAATATTGACCCTAATGCTACAGGTAGCGTATGGGGCGCTGATGATGAATATTTATATGATGCTATTTTTAAACAGATTGATGATAATAAAATGACTTTTTCAGTGATTTTAAATACATCAAATCATTCACCATTTAATATTGACTTGGAAAAAGAAGGTTTTGATGCTAGTAAAGTAATTGAAGGTTTGCCTGATAAAGAAAAAAATAATCAAGAATTAATCAAAGAGCTTGGTCATTTTTGGTATGCAGATAAGATGGCAAGTGATTTCATTAATAAAGTCAAAGCAAAATATCCAGATAGTTTATTTATTTTTGTGGGAGACCATGCTGATAGATATAATATCGATAAAGTACCTACAATGTATGAACGCTATAGCGTGCCACTTATCATAACAGGAAAAGGCATACAAAAAGATTTATTACCGGAAGATATGGCAGGAAGTCAAATAGATATTATGCCAACAGTGATAGATTTAATAGCTCCAGAAGGTTTTACTTATTATAGTGTGGGAAAATCTTTGAGTGAAAATAAATTAGGTCAAAGTTATGCTTTTTGGATAACTGCTGATGCTATCGGCAATACTGATGATTTAGTAGAAAAACCACAGTATTTTAATCGTGAGGTTTTGCCAGATAGAACTGTTTTAGAAAATTATATCAATGGTGTAAGAGCTATTTCTTGGTGGCTTGGCAAATATGGTACAATTATAGATGAAGCCTTGTTGCAGTAAAATAAGAATAAGGTATAATTATATAGAAAAATAAAAAAGATAGGGTGAATAATTTTGAGTAATTTAGAAGTTGGTATTGTAGGATTGCCAAATGTGGGTAAATCTACATTATTTAATGCTATTACAAAAGCAGGTGCAGAAGCAGCAAACTATCCATTTTGCACAATTGAACCAAATGTAGGTGTTGTAGATGTTCCTGATGAAAGATTAAAAGTTCTTCATGAAATGTACAATTCTAAAAAAACTACTCCTGCAAGCGTAAGCTTTGTTGATATTGCAGGTTTAGTAAAAGGCGCTTCTCGTGGTGAAGGTTTAGGAAATAAATTCTTATCCCATATTCGTCAAGTAGATGCAGTAGCTCATGTTGTACGTTGTTTTGCTAGTGGTGATATCACTCACGTTGAAGGTAGTGTAGACCCAATTCGTGATATTGAAATCATCAACACTGAACTTTGTTTAGCAGACCTTGATTCTGTAGAAAAACGTTTAGATAGAGTTTCTCGTACAGCTAAAAGCGGTAATAAAGAAGCTCGTGCTGAAGAAGCTGTTTTGGAAAAAGTAAAAAAAGTAGTAGAAGAAGCTATTCCAGCACGTCAGGCAGAACTCAGTGAAGATGAATTAGAACTCATCAAAGATTTGAACTTATTGACTTTAAAACCTACATTATATGTAGCAAATGTAAGTGAAGATGAAGCAGCTACTGCTGAAAATGATAATGAATATGTAGCAAAAGTAAAAGAATATGCTCAAAAAGAAAATGCAGGCGTGGTAGTAATTTCTGCTAAAGTAGAATCTGAAATTGCAGAACTTGATGAAGAAGAAGCAAATGAATTTTTATCTGATTTAGGACTTGATGAATCTGGTCTTAATAAATTAATCAAAGCGGCTTTTAAATTATTAGGTCTTATGACTTTCTTGACAGCTGGTGAAGATGAATGTCGTGCATGGACTATTAAAGTGGGTACAAAAGCTCCACAGGCTGCAGGTAAAATTCACTCTGATATAGAACGTGGCTTCATTCGTGCAGAAATCGTATCTTATGATGATTTAGTAGCTTCTGGAAGTGTAGCAGCAGCTCGTGAAAAAGGTCAAGTTCGTGTAGAAGGTAAAGATTATATTATGCAAGATGGTGATGTTACACATTTCCGTTTCAATGTTTAATGCATAAATAAATATAGGGAAAATTCTTCCCTATATTTTATCTGGAAAATTTTAATAAAATTTTAATAATTTAATTAATTTAAAGCAAAAGGAGTGTTATTTATGCGTAAATTTAGTTTGGTCGGCTTAGTGATGGCTCTATGTATTTTATTTTCTTGTAGTCTAGTACAAGCACAGGATTTAAGAACAATTTCTGTAGATGGAAGTTCTACGATAAAAGTTGCTCCAGATAAAGCAACTATAAGTATTAGCATTGAAAATACTGCAAAAGATGCAAAATTGGCTTCAGCACAAAATGCTCAAATCATGCAAAATATTCAAAGTGCTATATTAGGATTAGCTATAACTAAAGATAAAATGCAGACAACAAATTATAATTTATATCCTGTATATAACACTAAAGATAATAGTAGAGAAATCATTGGCTACAATGTATCAAATGAAATTACTGTTACTATAGATAATATCGATATGGTAGGAACTGTGATTGATACAGCAATTAATGCAGGTGCTAGCAATGTAAATTCTATAGAATTTGGTTTAAAAGACAGCCAAGTTTATAAAGATAAAGTATTACAGCAAGCTATCGCAGATGCTAAACGTAAAGCACAAGTTGTTGCTAATAGCTTAGGAAAATCTATAGTAAATGTAGTCAGTGTAAATACTGGAAGCACATATATTGAAGCAAAAAATTTCAATAATGCTATGTATATGAGAGCAGCTGATGCAACAGGAGCAACTTCACCTATTCAAAGTGGTGATATCAGTGTTAGAGCAAATGTATCAGTTGTATTTGAAATGAATTAATTAGATGAAAAAAGACTTTAGTTCATAGAGCTAAAGTCTTTTTTTGCTTAATATTATAATTTTTCACCAGCATATTTGATTAAAATATGACCACTTTTGCGATTTGTAGCAAGTGGAATATTGTGAACGTCGCAAATGCGAAGAAGTGCGTTGATATCAGGTTCGTGAGGCTGAGCGTTTAATGGGTCGCGCATGAAAATTACATAATCTACTTTTTCAGTTGCTACCATAGCACCGATTTGTTGGTCGCCACCTAAAGGGCCAGACATCATAGTTTCAACATTTAAATTATATTTTTCGTTGATTAATGTACCAGTTGTGCGAGTTGCTACAAGATGAAATTGTTTTAAAACATCAAGATGATTACCAACAAATTCAAGCATTTCTTCTTTTTTCTGGTCATGGGCAATTAATGCGATAGTTTTCATAAATTTAACACCTACTTAATAATATAATTCCCTTTCATTTATTATGGAACAAAGAAAAGGAATATAGGAGAAATAATGAAACATAAAAGGATTTCCATATATTAATCTTCTTTGTATCTACATAAACATCTAAAGGATATTATAAGTATAAACTATTTGACTTTTTTGGTAAAGAAAAATTCAGGTAAAATAATCGCAAGATAAGGTATTAATAAATTTAATGGCTTGTTATATAATATTACTTTAAAGTGTTGATAGAGTATATTTATTGTTGATAGAGTATATTTATTGCGGTATAATTATAAAAAATGAATTATATTCATATTTTGAAGAGGTGTGGGTGTGTATCCTATTAATTTAATTTTGGATAATAAGCCTTGTGTAGTCTTAGGTGGCGGACATGTAGCACTAAGAAAAGTAAAAGGTTTATTAGAGGCAAAGGCAAAAGTTACAGTTATCTCTCCTCAAATAGTAGAAGGTTTGGCTAAATTAGTGGAAACAAAATCTATAATTTGGCAAAAAAAATGCTATGAACAAGGAGATTTAACTGATTTTATTTTGGCTATTTGTGCTATAGGCAATGAAGAAGTAAATGCACAAGTTCGAAAAGAAGCAAATCAAAAAAAAGTGATATTAAATGTAGTTGATAGATTAGAATTTTGTGATTTTGCTTTGCCTGCAAAAATTAGAAGAGGTGATTTATTAGTAACTTTTTCAACTAATGGAAAATCACCAGCTTTATCTAGATATTTGCGTTGCAAAATGGAACGAGAATTTGACGAAACATATGCAAATTGGTTAGACAAATTAGTGCAATTAAGAAAAGAAGCTATTGAAAAATTGCCAACAAGTGATGACCGTGAAATCTTTTGGCGTAGTGCGTTAAGTGATGATGTGATGGAACTTGTAAGGGCTAAAAAATATGATGAAGCGGAGGCGAGCATAAGAGATGCAATTAGTGGTTTTAGGGCTTAATCATAAAACTGTATCTGTAGAAGTACGTGAAAGATTTGCCATTTCTGTTGACAATATTAATAAAGGATTACGTCATTTAGATAATTATAATGGAATTAGTGAAGTTGTAATTTTATCTACTTGCAATCGCACAGAAATCTATGCTGTTGTAGATGATGCAAATGAAAATATGCAAGATGTAAAAGAGTTTTTCTTCACGCTTGCAGGAAGTGATGATGCGAAAGATGAGTATTTTTATTATCATGTAGATAAGGATTGTATACGTCATTTATTTGCAGTAGCTTCTAGCTTGGATTCACTTATCATTGGTGAAGGTCAGATTTTAAGTCAGGTAAAAAAAGCTTATTCAATGGCAAGAGAAGCTCAAGCGACAAGTACAATTTTAAATACTTTATTTCACCGTGCGATTACTACTGGAAAAAGAGTGCGTACAGAAACTAGAATTGCTTATAATGCAGTATCTGTTAGTTATGCCGCTGTACAGTTAGCTTTAAAGATTTTCGGCAGTCTAGAACATAGCAATACGCTTATCTATGGTGCAGGTCAAATGGCAGAACTCACTGCTCGTAATTTAATGGGCAAGGGTGCTAAGAAAATTTATGTAGCTAATAGACATTTTGATAAAGCACAGGAATTAGCTAGTCAATTTGGCGGTGAAGCAGTAGGTTTCCGTGATGCTTTGCGCAAAGCAAATGATGTAGATATTGTAGTAACTTCCACAGGAGCACCTCATTATGTAGTAAAACCTTGGGAAACACAATTATTCATGTCTAAGCGTAAAGGTAGACCGCTTGTTATCATTGATATAGCAGTGCCTCGTGATGTTGACCCAGATGTAGCAGAGATAAAAGGCGTAGAATTATATAATATTGATGATTTAGAAGCTGTAGTTGAAGATAATATCAAAGAACGTGAATATGAAGCATATCAAGCTCAAAAAATTATTGATGAAGAAGTAAATTCAATTTTAGAGCGTTTTCAATATTTATCTTGTCAGCCAGTAATGGCTCGTTTATCAACAAAAGCTGAGCGCATTCGTCGTCGCGAAGTGAAACGAGCAATGACAAAACTTGGCGATTTAACTGAAAGTCAGGTTAGAGAAATTGAACATATGTCACATATGATTGTTCGTAAATTATTGCGTGAGCCAATGATTAAGTTAAACAGTTTTGCCGGAACACAACAAGAAGATTATTATGTGAATGCTGTAACTAAGTTATTTAAAATAGATGTATTAAAAGAGAGGGAATAATAGTGCGTAAAAAGATTGTTATTGGTACACGTAGCAGTAAATTAGCATTATGGCAGGCAGAATATGTGGCAGATCGCCTACGTAAACAATATGAAGGTTTGGAAGTTGAATTGATGCATATTGTTACTAAAGGCGATAAAATTCTTGATGTGCCACTTGCTAAAATCGGTGGCAAAGGATTATTTACAAAAGAACTTGAAGTAGCAATGTTAGAAAAACGTGTAGATTTAGCAGTACATAGTTTAAAAGATATGCCTACTGTATTACCAACAGGATTATCTTTGACCACTATAACTAAGCGTTTAGATTGTGGAGATGCACTAGTTAGTCCCAAATATAAAACTTTAGAAAATTTACCACAAGGGGCTAAGGTAGGAACTTCTAGTCTTCGTCGCAAGGCTCAATTATTAAAAGCACGACCAGATTTGGATATTCATAGTCTTCGTGGAAATGTAAACACAAGACTTCGTAAATTAGAAGAAGAAAATTTTGATGCTATTGTTTTAGCAGTAGCAGGGCTTAAAAGATTAGGCTTTGGTGATAAAATAACACAGATTATTCCTCGTGAAATTTGTCTTCCAGCTGTAGGTCAAGGTGCTTTGGCTATAGAAACTAGAGAAGATGATGAAGAAATAAAACAAATGCTTGAATTTTTGCATGATGATAAAACAGCAGATGCGACAAAAGCAGAACGTAGCTTTTTGGCTCGTGTAGAAGGCGGTTGCCAAGTGCCTGTTGGTGTCTATGCTCAAGTTGAAGATGATGATAATTTGTCTGTAGAAGCTGTAATTGGTTCTATTGATGGCAAATGTATAATCCGTGATAAAATCATAGGTTCAAGAGCTAATGCTAAAACTTTAGGAAAAGATTTAGCTGAAAAACTTTTGGCAAATGGCGGATTAAAAATTATGCAAAGTCTAGGTTTATGTTGCCCTGATGAAAATGCCCAATAAGTAATTGGGATTATAATATCTTTTGGAGGTTCTTATCAATGAATGGAATGGTTTATTTAGTAGGTGCAGGTCCTGGAGATTATCGCCTAATTACTTTAAAGGGAAAAGAATGTTTAGAAAAAGCAGATGTAGTTATTTGTGATTATTTAGCAGATAAACGTTTGATGGCTTTTGCTAAAGATGATGTAGAATATATCTATGTAGGTAAAAAAGCTGGCAATCACGCAATGCGTCAAGAAGACATCAGCCAACTTATCGCTGATAAAGCGAAAGAAGGAAAATGCGTGGTACGCTTAAAAGGTGGCGACCCATTTGTATTTGGTCGTGGCGGTGAAGAAGCAGAAGTTTTAAAGAAAAATAATGTGGCTTTTGAAATTGTACCAGGTATCAGCTCTGCTATTGCAGCACCTGCTTATGCAGGTATCCCTGTAACTAATCGCAAAGTTGCAGTATCTTTTGCCGTGATTACAGGTCATGAAGACCCAACAAAAGGAAAATCCGATATAAATTGGGAAAAACTAGCTACAGCTGTAGATACTTTAGTATTTTTGATGGGTGTAGGTAATTTACCACATATCACAAGTCAATTGATAAAATATGGAAGAAGTGCAGATACACCAGCAGCTTTAGTGCGTTGGGGTACAAAAGCAGAACAAGAAGTATTAGTAACTACAGTAGGTAATGCTGTGGAAGATGTAAAAAAACATAATTTAAAACCACCAGCAGTTTTTGTAGTTGGTAATGTAGTAAATTTACGTCAGACAATTCAATGGTTTGATAATAAGCCGTTATTTGGCAAAAATATCTTAGTTACAAGAGCGCGTGAACAAGCTTCTAAATTGACAACAGCATTAGAAGATTTAGGGGCAAATTGTATAGAAGCTCCAGCTATAAAAATCACAACTCCTGATGATGATTTTGCAAGTTTAGATAAAGCTATTGCTAAAATCGGTGAATATGAATGGATTATTTTCACTAGTACAAATGGTGTAGATAGATTTTTCGCTCGCTTAAATGAAAAAGGATTAGATGTACGTAGCTTAAGAGATGCTAAAATTGCAGCTATCGGTACAGCTACTGCAAGTAAATTAAAAAATTATGGTATCATTGCAGATAAAGTACCAACAATGTTTATGGCAGAAGGTATTTTAAATGTTTTAAAAGATGATATTAAAGAAGGGACAAAAGTCTTAATACCTAGAGCACAAAAAGCTCGTGAAGCTTTACCAATAGGGCTTCGTCAATTAGGTGCTGTTGTAGATGTAGCAGAAACATATACTACAAAAATGGCAGATACAAATAAAGAAGAGATAAAAGCTTTATTAAAAGAACATAAAGTAGATATGGTAACTTTTACAAGTTCTTCTACTGTAGAAAATCTTTTAAAATTAATTGATGAAGATAAATCTTTATTAGATAATGTGGCTAAAGCAAGCATTGGCCCTATCACAGCCAATACTTGTAAAAAACATGGGCTCACTGCTGATGTAGAAGCCGATGTATATACTATAGATGGTTTAGTAGTAAAAATAAAAAATTTTGGATGGTGACTATTGATGAAACTCAATACTTTAAGACCACGCCGTTTGCGTTTAAATAGCGCTGTTCGCGACATGGTTCGTGAAAATTCTTTATCTGTAAAGGATTTAATTTATCCTATCTTTGTAGTTGCTGGTGAAAATGTAAAAGAAGAAATTCCTAGCATGCCAGATGTATATCATCTTTCTGTAGATAATGCAGTAAAAGTAGCTAAAGAAGTTTATGAACTTGGAATTCCAGCAATTGAAGTTTTTGGTCTTCCTGAATATAAAGATGAAATAGGCTCTAGTGCATGGGATTTAAATAGCCCTGTACAACGTGCTATGCGTGCAATTAAAGAAGCTGTGCCAAATCTTGTAATTGTTGGTGATGTATGCCTTTGCCAATATACAACACATGGTCATTGTGGTCAGCTTTGTGGTCATGAAGTAGATAATGATGCTACTTTAAAATTGTTAGCAAAAGTTGCTGTAAGCCAAGCTCAAAGCGGTGCGGATATCATTGCCCCATCTGATATGATGGACGGCAGAATTGCTGTAATTCGTGAAGCTTTAGATGAAGCTGGATTTAAAAATGTATCTATCATGTCTTATGCAGTAAAATATGCTTCTGGATATTATGGACCATTTAGAGATGCAGCTGATTCTGCTCCTCAATTTGGTGATAGAAGAGCTTATCAGATGGACCCTGCTAATAGCCGTGAAGCTATGAAAGAAGTAGAACTTGATATGGAAGAAGGAGCAGATTTCATCATGGTAAAACCTGCTTTATGTTATCTCGATATCGTTCGTCAAGTTCGCGATAAAATCGATCGTCCTATAGCTGTATATAATGTAAGTGGTGAATATTCCATGGTAAAAGCAGCAGCTCAAAATGGCTGGATTGATGAAAAACGCATCGTTATGGAAACACTTCTAAGCATGAAACGTGCAGGTGCAGATATCATCATCACATATCACGCTATTGATGTAGCAAAATGGTTAAAAGGTTAGATATTCATTTTTCTTTTGTTTAAAAGAAAAACGAACCAAAAAGAAAATACACCCGCGATATTGATTTTACTTTGGCAAAGATAAAATCATGTCTACAACGCTCTAAACTCGCTTCGCTCAAACAGTAGGACTAAAACCGTAGCCCTGATTTTATCTTTGTCAATAGCTTTTAGCTACCGTAAAAGTCTGCTAACGCGGGGAAGTTTGGTATTTATTGATAATACCGTACTATTAATTTCCGCATTATAAAATTTGAATGGTAACCTTTAGGTTATTGAAAATAATTATCGCTGAATACGTTTTTAGTCTGAATGTTTGAGCGAAGCGAGTTTCTAAGCGTTGTATGAAGCGATAAGTATTTTCAAAGTTCAAATTTTATCTGTGCGGTGGCTTTCTTTGGTTCGTTTCTTTGCCATCAAAGAAATGAACACTTGTAATAATTCTTTTTTTATGCTAAAATATCATTCATGAGCAGTTTCTCATGTAAGACTGCGGTATTCGGGTCTCGCGCAATGGAGACTCATGAACCCCGCCAGGTCCGGAAGGGAGCAACGGTAAGTGATCATCTTCATGTGCCGTGAGGGCGCCTGAATACCGTGTTCTTACCTGAGAAGCTGTTTTTTTTATATCCAAAAATAGGAGGGGAGCATTTATTATGGCTTATATGGCACTTTACCGAAAGTGGAGACCACAAGATTTTTCGGATCTTATAGGCCAAGAACATATCAGTGAAACTTTATCTAATGCTATAAGCACAGGTAAAGTAGCTCATGCATATTTATTTTCTGGACCACGTGGTACAGGAAAGACAAGTACAGCTAAGATTTTGGCGAAGGCTTTAAATTGTGAGCATGGACCGACACCAACACCTTGTAATCAATGTGTATGTTGTCAAAAAATAAATGATGGTTCATTCATGGACGTTTTTGAAATAGATGCGGCTTCCAATCGTGGTATTGATGAAATTCGTGATTTACGTGAAACAGTGAAATTTGCTCCTGTAGATGGTAAATATAAAGTATATATCATCGATGAAGTTCATATGTTGACGACAGAAGCTTTTAATGCTTTGCTAAAAACATTAGAAGAACCACCATCTCATGTTGTATTTATTTTAGCAACAACAGAAGTGCATAAGGTGCCAATAACAATACAATCACGTTGTCAAAGATATGATTTTAAACGCATAACCAAAGATGATATATTAAAGCGACTTGTAATGATTACTGATGAGATGGGGCTAAATGCAGATAAAGATGCATTGTCTATCATTGCCATTCAGGCAGATGGCGGTATGCGTGATGCACTCAGTTTATTAGACCAATGTCTTGCTTTTACTAAAGATGAACTCACTGTTACACAAGTGAGAAAAGTATTAGGGCTTGTAGGTCATGATTGGGTATGGCAGATAACAGATGCTCTAGCTAAAAAAGATAGTCAAACGATTTTAACTATCCTTGATGAAGTAATAGCTCAAGGTAAAGAAATAAAACAATTATTGAACGAATTAGTATTGCATTTTCGTTCGATTATGCTCTATAAAGCTTCAAATAAATTATTAAATTTAAATATGTATTTTGAAGATGAAGAGGTATTATCTCGCCAAGCTAAAGAATTTACGCATGACCAGATAATGCAAATTATTCAAAAAATACATGAGGCTATTAATGAAATAAAATGGGCAAGTCAACCTAGAATAACGGCAGAAGTTTTATTTTTAAAATTATGTTGGCAAGGTGAAGCTAAAAATAATAATTCAGAAAAAATAATGCCGATGATGAATAATATGCCTGCAGTAAATAACAAAGGTGCTTCAGAGGCAAAAATAATGGCTCTAGAACAGACTGTTTCTCGTTTAGATAGAATAGTCAAAGCACTTAGTAGCCAGTTGGCTAATATGCAAGAGCAGTATAAATCATCTCCAATGACAAATGCGCCAATGGTAAATACTTCTGTAGAGCCAAGACAAAATACAGTAAAAAGAGCTTCAAAAATAATTAAAAATGAGCCAGTGCATACTAATATAATGCCAATGGAAAATGCTGATGCTACAGCTATTTGGCAAAATGTATTGGCAGGGCTTAATGCTCGTCGCAAAAAAGTTGTAGTGGCTTGTGTAAATAGAGCGCTACCTTATCGTATAGCAGATAATCAATTTTTTATCCATTTTGATAGTCCGTTTTTACAAGCTCGTACAGAAAAAGATGATTATCGTTTATTAATAGAAGAAGTATTAGAAAATGTAACAGGTCATAATTTGCGTTTAGTATGTACTTGTGGAGATTTGAAGATAACACAAATGCCACAGCAGGCTAATACTAATTTAAATAATAATGTTGATAAGATACAGGAAATAAAAGCACCAAAAGTAACAATCCCTATGATTGAAGATGAAGATATATTGCCACAAGGTGATTATCAAGTAGATATTCCTATGCCTACAGATGAAGATTATGTAGATATAGCGCCAACAGACGTGGATTATGATAATATGACTCCAGAAGGTAAACATACATTACAGACGGCGATTGAAATTTTTGGTGGAAAAATAATTCCTGAAGATAATAAATAATAGATAATTGACGATTTTATTTTATTTTGATACTCTAGATAGAGAAAAATATTTTATATGGAGGTATTTTGATGTTTAACCAAGGTAATATGGCTGGCATGATGAAAAAAGTTCAGAAAATGCAAGCTGATATGAAAAAAATGCAAGATGAACTTAAAAAGAAAACTGTTGAAGTAAGCGTTGGTGGCGGTGTTGTTAAAGTCGTTATGAACGGTGAAAAACAGATGCAGTCCCTTGTTATTGATAAAGCTGCAGTAGATCCAGAAGATGTAGAAATGTTACAAGACCTTATTTTATCTGCTGTAAATCAGGCTATGGTAAAAGTAGATGAAATGATGGCTAGTGAAATGAGCAAATTAACTAGTGGTTTAAATCTTCCTGCTGGATTATTCTAATGAGATATATTGAGCCTATGGCTAAGCTAATTGAACATTTTCGTGCTTTACCAGGAATTGGTTCAAAGACAGCTGTACGCTTAGCATATCATATTTTAGACATGGAGCCTGCCCAAGCAAAAGCCTTGGCGCAGGCTATTATTGAAGCTAAAGAAAAAATAGGCTTTTGTAGTTGTTGTTTTAATCTCAGTGATACAGATCCTTGTGCTATTTGCACTTCTCCAAATAGAGATCATTCTATTATTTGTGTAGTAGAACAGCCCAAAGATGTAGTGGCTATGGAACGTATGCGAGATTATAAAGGTGTTTATCATGTATTGCATGGAGCTTTATCGCCAATTGAAGGAGTAGGGCCAGAGGATATTCATATCAAAGAATTATTAAATCGTCTATATGATGATAAAGTAAAAGAAGTTATCATGGCTACTAATCCTAATATTGAAGGCGAAGCAACAGCTATGTACATTGCCAAATTATTAAAACCACTAGGTATAAAAGTAACAAGAATTGCTCATGGACTTCCTGTTGGTGGCGATTTAGAATATGCAGATGAGGTAACTTTAGCTAAAGCTATTGAAAATCGTCGAGAAATGTAAGTTCATTTAGAACAAAGGTTGTGATTTTATGGTTGAATCTACATTAGTTATTGCTTTTTTTGTGGGCTTATTGATTTTATGTGTATTCACTAAAATTTTTTCTATGCCACTAAAAATCTTATGGAATTGCATTTATAATAGCATAATAGGTGCTATTGTTTTATATATTATAAATTTCTTGGGATTTGTATACATTCCGATTAATTTTATAACGGCATTGATAGCAGGGATATTTGGAGTACCAGGAGTATTGGTATTAGCGATTTATTCTATGTTATAAGAGCTACAGTTTTGGCTGTAGCTTTTTTTGTAGGCAAATTTATAAATAATTAATTAGATAATTGATTGATTATGCTTTATATGTTAAAATAACTATTAATTAAATAAAAAATAACTATTAAAAAAGAGAGTGTGTATAATGAATTTCAAAAAAATATTAGCAATTGTGATGGTGTGTGTTTTTGCTTTTAGTGGTATTGGCATGGCAAAAGCAAAATCTGGCGGTGGCAGTTTCAAAGCTCCAGCTAGTACAACAAAATCTTTAACACCTTCTACAAAATCAACAACAACTACAACACCAAAAACTGATGCACCAAAGACAAATGTTACAGAAGCACCTAAGTCTAATGCAACTACAAATAATACAACGAATAATGCAAGCACAAATACTGCAAATAAAACTAACACTACTACAAATACAGCAAACAATCAGCAATCTGGTAGCCGTTGGGGTAGTGCTTTAAGAAATATTGGTTTATTTGCTGGCGGTATGTTCTTAGGTAGCATGCTCAGCAATATGTTTGGTCTTGGCGGATTTATGGGTGATATTTTAGGTTTAATTGCCAATGTGGTACTTATCGGTATCGTAGTAATGGTAATTATGGCTATTTATCGTAAACTTTTTGGCAAAAAAAATGAAACTAATGTTTATGCTAGCAGTAGATATGATGAAAATAATTTCCGTTGCCCTAATTGTGGATGGATGGCACCAGATAGAAATAATCCTCCAAAATTCTGCCCTGAATGTGGAAACCGTTTAAATGGTGCAAATCAAAATGAATATCAGCAATATAATCAATATGCAAATGAACAAGATGCAGAATATACAGAGTCTAAAAGTGGTAAAATAATAGATATTACACCACCGAAAGATAAGGATAAATTTTAATTAAATAATGATTTTATTTATAAAAGCGACACTATTTAAAGGTGTCGTTTTTTATTTTTTAGATAAAATTTGCCTAGATGTGATAAAATGAAAAATGTGTATATTTAGGAGGCGATAATTTTGAATGTATCACAAGCACAAAAAGAAAGAACTTATCTTGTAAAAAAAGTAAATTTAGAGGGAAATATTGAACGTCGTTTAGAGATGCTCGGCATGACTGACAAAGTGAAACTTATGGTTTTAAATAAAAAAAATCAAGGTGCTGTAATTATAAAAGTACGTGGCACTCGTTTTGCCATAGGTAAAGAAATAGCAGATGCTATAGAAATCGAGGAAATAGAAAATGAGTAAAGATGTTCATGTAGCTTTTATTGGTAATCCTAATTGTGGGAAAACTACTTTATTTAATGCTTATACTGGTGCGCATTTAAAAGTTGCCAATTGGCCCGGTGTAACTGTAGAAAAAAAAGAAGGTGCAATGCAATTTCACAATGAAAATTATAAATTAGTGGATTTGCCAGGTATTTATAGTTTGACTTCATATACTATGGAAGAACAAGTATCACGTCAATATATATTAGATGATGAAGTCGATATAGTTGTTGACGTGGCAGATGCTTCTTCTTTAGAGCGAAATTTGTATTTAGCATTGCAACTTATTGAATTAGGTAAGCCAATGGTTTTAGCTTTAAATATGATGGATATTGTTGAGGAGCGAGGCATGGATATCGATTTTCATAGATTGCCAGAAATGCTAGGGATACCAGTAGTCCCTGTCAGTGCTAGAAAAAAACGTGGTCTGGAAATCTTAATGCATGCAGTTGCTCATCATCAGGGTGAAAAAATTAAAGATAAAATAGAACATCATCATGGTGAAGAAATTTTAAATCGTAAACATAGACATAATCATCATAAAGATTGTGTAGTTGTTTATAGTGATGAGATTGAAGATAAGATAGATATTATCGAAGAAGCTCTCGTTGAAAAATATGGTCAATTACCTAATTTGCGTTGGCATGCAATCAAAGAATTAGTACAGGATAAAGAAATTATTGAAAAATATCCTTTAGATTTGCCTGATGTATTGGATAGAAGTTATGAAAAAGATATCATCAAGCAAAAATATGATTTTATCGAAGAAATAATACAAGAGGTATTAGTAAATAAAGATAAAGAAGCACGTTCTACAGATAGAATAGATGCTGTGCTTACTGATAATGTTTGGGGTATTCCGATTTTCTTGGCTATTATGGCATTTATTTTCTTTTTAACTTTTACTATAGGTGATATTTTTAAAAATTATTTAGTAGAAGGAATAGATATTGTAAGCAATGATTTGATGGCAATATTGAATTCTATAGATGTCAGTCCAATTATATCGTCATTGTTAATTGATGGGGCTATAGCTGGTATTGGTGGTATATTAGCATTTTTACCGAATATATTTATTTTGTTCTTAGCTTTAGCTGTGTTAGAAGATAGCGGATATATGTCGCGTGTGGCCTATGTCATGGATTCAGTAATGGGCAAAATCGGTTTATCTGGTAGAGCATTTATTCCTTTATTATTGGGATTTGGTTGTTCAGTGCCAGCAATTATGGCATCAAGAGCTTTAGAAGACCCGAAAGATAGATTGCGTACTATTTTAGTAACGCCATTTATGTCATGTAGTGCTAGACTTCCAATATATATTTTATTTTCAGGAATGTTTTTCCCAGAATATGCGATGTTTGTAGCTTTTTCTATGTATGTAATTGGCATAGTTATGGCGATAATTATTGCTAAAATCTTTTATAAGGTGAGCGATAAGAGCGATAAAAAAGTATTGTTGATAGAACTTCCAGAATATAAATCACCAAATGTAATGTCTATATTTTTATATGCTTGGGAAAAAGTTAAATCATATTTAGCCAAAGCTGGTACAACGATTTTTGTAGCTTCAATAATTATCTGGTTTATTTTAAACTTTAATTTTTCTGGTATGGTAGATATCGGTGATAGCTTTGGAGCTCAAATCGGTCGATTAATAGCACCTATTTTAGTGCCTGCTGGACTTGGATTATGGCAGATTGCGGTGGCTTTGATATCTGGTATTGCAGCAAAAGAAGTTGTTGTAGCAAGTTTGAGCGTATTGTATGGTATTTTAAATATCAATTCAGCAGAAGGCATGAATACTTTAGTTGGTCAATTAGCACAAGTTGGTTTTCATGAATTAAATGCTTATGTTTTGATGGTATTTTGTTTATTATATACTCCATGTATAGCTAGTATTGTAACTATAAAAAAAGAAACTAATTCTACAAAATGGACTTGTTTTGCAATATTTTTTCAATTATTGATTGCATATTTAGTAGCCGTTATTATCTATCAAGTAGGTAGCAATATTTTATATTAATATTTAATTTTTGTTTGAGCAGTGTTTATGAGAGTTTAATTATTTACAAAACTCTTGTAACACTGTTATTTTTTTATTAAATATATGGGAATAGTGCTATAATCAGTGTTATTGAGAGCGATTTTCATGATATAATATAAATAAAAGTATGATAAGTAAAGGTGTAAAGATGAATTTGAAGTACAAGTTTTTTGATTATTTGCCTCAAGAGGCAAAAGATATACGCACAGAAGTATTTGTAAATGAACAAAAATTTGAAAATGAATTCGATGATATAGATGATATTGCGTATCATTTAATTATTTGGGAAGGAGAAAAAGCTATAGCAAATGCAAGATTATATCGAGAAGAAGATGAGGAAAATTCATATATAATTGGCAGATTAGCAGTGCTTAAAGAATATCGTAAATGTCATATAGGCACTAAATTGATGAACTTATTAGAGGAAAAAGTAAAAGCTTTATCAGGTGAAAAAATAAGTTTATCTGCACAATGTAGAGCGAGAGCCTTTTATGAAAGTTTAGGATATAAAGCAAGTGGAGATATTTATTTAGATGAATATTGCCCGCATATACATATGGAAAAATTAATCAAGTAAAGTTTAAATAGCATGGATAGAGAATGAAGAAAGGGTATGATTTTGTGAGGATTGTGGGTATTATAATTATCATTTTGGTATTGGGCTTTTTTGGAGGCTATGGCATAATGCAATCGCAGATAGATGACCAAAAAGAATTTAAAGGAGTAAAAAATGTTATTCCTATGGATAATAGAACAGAACAGCAAATTGAACAGCATGATGTAAAAGTGGAGAAATCAGGAATAATATCAAAGGAACAAGCTGAAATTATTGTTTTAGAAAATGCAGATATGGAAGCTAAAGATATCAGTCGATTAAAGACTAAAATAGAAAATTATTATGGTAAAGATATTTATGATATAGAATTTTATGCTGATAATAAAGAATATAATTATAATGTAGATATGTATGGCGGAGAGATTTTGGCAATGGATTATGAGATTGATAAAAAATATTATGCCAAATTATCTGGAAAACCAGTAGATGAAGCGAGTGCTATTGAATTAGTAAAAGCACAAATTCCAAATTGTACTACAGGTGATATTAAATTGAAATTAGAACATGATGATGACTATTTACAATATGAAGGTAGAGCACAAGTCAATGGTGTTTTATATGAATTTACCATAGATAAAAATACAGGAACTTTCGTAGAATGGAAATGGAAAAATCATAAATAAAAATAAGCTATAGCAAAGTAAAAATTTAATTGCTATAGCTTATTTTTTATAGACTAATCTTAGCCTTTAACAACGATATTTACAAGTTTTTTAGGAACGCTGATTACTTTAACGATAGTTTTACCTTCGATTAAACCTTTGATTTTTTCATCAGCAAGAGCGATTTCTTGTTGTGCTTCACGAGTAGCAGAGGAAGATACCATTATTTTGCTACGTAATTTACCATTTACTTGAACAACAACTTCAACTTCATCAGCAATAGTAGCTTTAGGGTCGAATGTTGGCCATGTAGTATGATGTACGCTACCTGTTTGACCAATTTGTTGCCAAAGTTCTTCAGTAACATGTGGTGCAAATGGTGCTAAAAGTTTAATTAAGTTGATAACTACTTCGCGAGCAAGACCTGCATTTAAGTTGCCATCTTTGAATACATAGAAAGCATTTACAAGTTCCATGATGGAGCTAATTGCAGTGTTGAAAGTACCACGAGTACCGATATCTTCAGTTACTTTTTCAATAGTAACATTTAAAATACGGAATAATTCTTTTTCTTCTTTAGTGAGTGCTTTTACATCAAAAGTTGGATTTTCTTTAACTTTATCAGCATAGGAAAGAATAATTCTCCATACACGCTGAATGAAACGCCAAGCACCTTCAACGCCTTGGTCACTCCATTCAAGGTCACGTTCTGGTGGAGCAGCAAATAAAATAAAAAGACGAGCAGTATCTGCACCATATTTTTTGATGATTTCTTCAGGAGATACAACATTTCCTTTAGATTTACTCATTTTAGAACCATCTTTGATAACCATACCTTGAGTTAAAAGGTTTGTAAATGGTTCATCAAATTTTACAAGACCTGCATCTTTTAATACTTTTGTGAAGAAACGGGAATATAATAAATGCAAGATAGCATGTTCAATACCACCGATATATTGGTCAACAGGGAGCCAATAATTGATAGCATCTTTGCTAAATGGAGCTTTATCATTGTGTGGGTCAGCATAGCGCATATAGTACCAGGAAGAGCAGATGAATGTATCCATAGTATCTGTTTCACGTTTTGCAGGTGCACCACATTTTGGACATGTGCAATTTACGAAATCTTCAGCTTGAGCAAGTGGAGAAGTTGCACCAGTTTCAAATTTTACATCTTTAGGTAATTTTACAGGTAATTGTTCTTCAGGAACGAGAACTTCACCGCAATGAGGGCAATAAATAATAGGAATTGGAGCACCCCAATAACGTTGACGGGAGATGAGCCAATCACGTAAACGATAATTTACACGACGTTTGCCAAGATTATTTTCTTCGAGCCAATCAATCATAGCTGTGATAGCTTTGCGATTATTCATGCCTGTGAATTGACCGGACTCTACAAGTTCACCATCTTCAACGTATGCATTTTCCATAGTTTCAAGTGTTAAATTATGTTCTTTATTTTGAATAACAATTTTCATTGGTAAATTGTATTTTTTAGCGAACATAAAGTCACGTTCATCATGAGTAGGAACACCCATAACAGCACCAGTACCATATTCAAAGAGAACATAGTTTGTTACCCATACAGGAACTTTTTCACCATTGAATGGATTTATAGCATAAACGCCTGTGAACATACCTTTTTTCTCAGATTCACTAGAAGTACGTTCGATTTCATTCATATTGTGTACTTCTTCAATGAATTTTAAGATTTCTTGTTCGTTTTCTTTACCTTTGATGAATTTTTTTACAAGTGGATGTTCTGCTGCAAGTACAACATAAGATACACCAAATACAGTATCAGGGCGAGTTGTGTAAACAGAAATTTTTTCATTATAATCAGGTACATCAAAGCTAAATTCAGCACCTTCACTGCGACCAATCCAGTTATCCTGCATGATTTTTACGCGGTTTGGCCAGCCTTCAAGTTTATCAAGGTCTTTTAATAATACATCAGCATAATCTGTGATTTTTAAGAACCATTGTTCAAGGTCTTTTTTCACTACTGTATCATCACAGCGCCAGCATTTACCATCAATAACTTGTTCATTAGCAAGTACAGTATGGCAAGTTTCACACCAGTTAGCAGAAGCTTTTTTCTTATAAGCTAAGCCTTTTTTATAGAATAATTCAAAGAGCCATTGAGTCCATTTATAATAATCTTCATGGCAAGTAGCAACTTTTCTATCCCAGTCGTAAGAAAGACCCATTTCTTTTTGTTGACGAGTCATATTTGCCATATTATCTTCAGTCCAGTCAGAAGGACTAACACCATGTTTGATAGCTGCGTTTTCAGCAGGCATACCGAATGCGTCAAAGCCCATTGGATGAAGTACATTGAAACCATTCATAGTTTTATAACGAGCAATAACATCACCGATGGAGTAATTGCGAACATGTCCCATATGTAAATTACCAGATGGGTAAGGGAACATTTCAAGTACATAATATTTTGGTTTGTTTGGGTCCATATTAATCTGGTAAGCTTTTGTTTCGTCCCAGATTTTCTGCCATTTTTTTTCAATGGATTGAGGACAATATTTTTCCATAAAATTAACACTCCTATACTATTTTTGGACATTAAAAAAGCCCCTGGCAAAATGCCAGGGACGAATTATCGCGGTACCACCCTGATTGATAACAAAAAGTTATCCTCTTTAAAATCTTAACGGGATTAGCGGTGCTTTTGCACTCCTCCACAGCGAGTTCAATTACATGATTATAGGCTCGCATCGACCGCCTACTTTCTGAAAAACATTAAATAATTTACTACTCTGTATCATTGGATTTGAATTTGATATAAACAAATATCATTATACTTAGCTATAATATTAAAGTCAAGTAATATTGTTACATTGTTAATTTTTTATATAATTAAATACCTGATATTTTATAGGTGTATAATTGAGAAAAAATAGAAAAAAATTGAGAATATAGCAGTTTTTAAAATTGATTTCCTACTAAAATAATAGTAAAATATTTATGAGGTGATTTTGATGAAGGTTTCAACAAAAGGTCGATATGCATTGAGAACAATGATTGATTTAACAGTGAATAATACAGGTAATCCCATTCCATTAAAAGATATTGCAACTAGACAGAATATAAGTTTGAAATATATGGAACAGATAATTTCTTTATTGATAAAAGCAAAATTAGTAAAAAGCGTGCGAGGAAATAATGGAGGTTATTTATTAGCAAAATCTAGTATGCAATACACAGCTGGTGATATTTTGCGAGCAGCTGAAGGAGATATGGCTCCAATTGCTTGTATTGAAAAAGATCATTGTAATTGTAATAGAGCTGATTATTGTAGTGTATTGCCATTTTGGTTAGGTTTGAATAAAGTAATAAATGGTTATTTAGATAGTGTTACTTTATCAGAATTGGCAAGACAAGCTAAAGAAAATAATGCAATGATTACTTGCCAACAAAATGAAAAAGAAAATAAAAAAGATAAAAAATAATCCTTAGTATTTATGCTGAGGATTATTTTATTTTACCAAATG
This sequence comes from Megamonas sp., assembly GCF_986095205.1. Classification (NCBI taxonomy): domain Bacteria; kingdom Bacillati; phylum Bacillota; class Negativicutes; order Selenomonadales; family Selenomonadaceae; genus Megamonas; species Megamonas sp. Next base: position 27,877 of record NZ_CFQVBI010000023.1, read on the forward strand.
CGAGCGTAAAGCCCCTAAATTTATTTATAGAGATATAATCTCGCTAAAAAACAATGATTCGATATCATTATTTTTTATTGTATTATATTTTTAACAGTTATATAATATTTTTATGAAATATAAA
>NZ_CFQVBI010000024.1:0-14521 GCF_986095205.1 Megamonas sp.
AGTAGACCAAGAAAATGTTTAAATTGGGATAATCCATTTAATTTATTTTTAAAAGAAGTGTCGCACTTGGATTGACAATTCATCATTTAAATTAAAAAATAATATTAATTTTATTTAGCAAGTAGCGCCACCGACTAAATGTTTTTGTGCTTTTAAGTTTTCTTGCTTACGAGATAAGAGGTCATCTGCTAATAATTGTGCTTCTACATTAGCAAAACCTAATCTATCAATTGTATCGGAGAAACGTTCGCCAGTGATACCTTGTTCACGGAATAAAAGAATAGCTTTTTCGACAATGGCTAAAACTTCTTCTTTAGATGTGAAGATTTTGGATAATGGTTGACCTTCTTTTACGCGTTTGCCCCAACGACCGCCGATATAAACGCGATAACCATCTGTATAATTATCAAAGCAATGGAATGGGCATTTATTTACGCAAAGACCACAATGATTGCAATGTTTTTCATCAATAGTTATTTTTTTGTCTACAACATTTAATGTTTTCATTGGGCATCTATTCATTGGTTGGCAAATTTTACAACCATGACATTTTGCATAATCAATTTGAGGAACGCGTTGACCGATGATACCAATATCATTTAGATTTGGTTTTACACAGTTATTAGGACAGCCCCCAACTGCAATTTTGAATTTATGAGGAAGTTTTACATCTCTATATCCTTTATAGAAACGTTGATGAATTTCTTCAGATAAAGCAAATGTATCAATTAAACCATATTGGCAAGTAGTACCTTTACAAGAAACTACAGGGCGAACTTTTGAGCCTGTACCACCTGTTTCAAGTCCTGCATTTTGCATTAGATATTCGCGTAATGGTTCAATATTATCATATGGAACGCCTTGAATTTCTACAGTTAATCGGGAAGTCATTGTTATTTCGCCACTGCCAAATTTATCTGCTGCTTCAGCTATAACTTTGCTTTCTTGAGCTGTAATTTTACCATTTCTAGTGATTACACGACCATTGAATTTATCTTCTGTATTTTTGTCTTGAAGGAAACCTAGAGCTTTTACAGCTTTTATTTCTTCAGGTGTTAATTTAGATGTAGTTTTTACTTTTACATCATTGAAGAAAAGACCACCTTCAAGGGAAAGTGTATTTGTATAACCTAGATGTCTTAAGCGATTTTGTAAGAAATATGCACGTTTACCTTTAGCGCATACTAAAAGAAGTTTTTCGTCTTTGCCGATACCTTCTATAGGTGCATTTACTTTTGCTAAATCTACATATTTAGCACCACGAATACTAGGAGCTAAACCAGCATCAATTACACGATAATCTTTTGCTTTGCCAGCTAGATATTCAGCAGGAGTGATACTGATTAATTTATTGCTTAATTTATTTTGCATAATATGAACTGTTTGTACAAATGGATGAATAGCTGTGGAGAATGGAGGAGCATAACAGAAATCCATACATTCACATTGTTCAATAGTAGCATCTAAGGAAATAGCTGTTACAGCGATATCTACCATTTTGTCTACAGCACCGCTTCCAAGTGCTTGGAAACCTAAGATTTTATGTGTGGATTTATCTACGATTAATTTGGTGATGAAAGAGCTTGCATCTGGATAATAATGAGCTTTATCATCAACGACTGCCATTACAGTTTCTACATCGTAACCAGCATCACGAGCAACTTTTTCACTAAGACCTGTTCTTGCACAGTTTAGTTCTGGAAGTTTTACAATACCTGTGCCTAATACGCCAGGATAATTTTTAGGTGTATTATTTAAAATTTGAGCTAAGAGTCTGCCTTCTAAGTTGGCACTAGAACCCATTGGAGACCATTGAGCAGAATGTGTCATTCTGTTGGAAACCATAGCACAATCGCCAATAGCGTAGATATCAGGTAAATTTGTTTGTAATTGTTCATTTACAAGAATAGTTCCTTTGAACATTTCCATACCTGTATCATTTAAAAAGGCAGTATTTGGTCTGATACCAACAGATAAGATTACTAAATCTGCACTTAATTCACCAGCGGAGGTTTTGAGTGCAGAAACTTTATCATCACCTAAAACTTCTTGAGCAGCAACGCCAGTTAATACGCGAATACCATGTTTTTGTAAATGTTTTTGTACATAATTAGCAATTTCTGGATCAATGACATTAGGCATGATTTGTGGAGCAAAATCGATAACTGTTACATCAACTTTTTGAGCTAGAAGATTTTCAGCAACTTCAAGACCGATAAAGCCACCACCAACAATAACAGCTTTTTTTACTTGGTTGTTAGTAACATAATCTCTTATATTTACAGCATCATTAGGAAGGCGCAAAGAGAATACACCTTGTTTTTTTATACCTTCAATAGGTGGAGTGATAGGTGAAGCACCAGTAGCAATAATTAATTTATCATAAGCATAAGAAGCTTCTTCATTAGTGATTAAATTTTTAGCGATAACAGTATGATTATTATTATCCACAGCAATAGCTTCTACATTAGTTAAGACGTTTACACCTGTCATAGCAGCATATTTTTGTGGAGTATTAACAATTAGACTAGAGCGGTCTTCGATAAATCCTCCAATATAATATGGTAAACCGCAACCAGCATAAGAAATATCACCATCTTTAGCAATGATTGTGATATCTAAATCACGATTTTCTCGTTTTAATTTTGCAGCTGCTTTCGTTCCGGCTGCAACACCGCCGATAATTAGTATTTTCATAAGCGGATACCTCCAATAGAATATATACAATTTATTCTAAAATATAGATAGATTAAATTATATTTATTTTAGCACTTATATAAGTAAAAGTATATGAAATTATTTTAAAATTTATAAAATTTTTGTTAAAAGTAAAAGACATAAATATTATGCCTTTATAGATAGTAATCATTTTTATTTGGTTTTGGTGATGAATTGTTCAGGTATATAATTTAATAGACGACTAGGTCTACCTGAACTGGAGAGAAATAAAGCTTTTTTGGCACGAGTGATGGCTACATAGAAAAGACGTTTTTCTTCTTCAGTAATAGAGCCATTGCGTGTGCTGAAATATGATGGGAAAATGTCATCATTCATGCCAGCTAAAAATTCATAATCAAATTCTAAGCCTTTTGCTTGATGAATAGTTATAATAGGGATTTTAGGATGAGAAGAAGTAAGAGCATCTAAATCTGTATTAGATAAACTAGCATATTGTAATAATTCTTTGATGCCATTTGTTCCTCGATGTGAGTTGAGTTCTGCTTTGGCTAATCTAAATAAATTGCGAATGTTTTCTAAGCGAACAGCTCCATCTTGAGTTGCATTAGCTTTATAGATATTCACTAAATTAAATTCTTCAACGATTTGGGCGATTAGATTTTCTAAAAGTAAATTGTCATTTAAAATATTATGCAGTTTTTGGAAAATTTGAGCTACATGAATGAATTTATTTTTTTGTTTATTGATTAATTCACTGCGTTTTTTAGCTGTAGGAATAATTTTATCTTCGAGCAATTTGTGTAATAATTCCCATGTAGCAAAAACATCATCTAAAGAGTTATGATTAGATTTTGTTTCAAATTGAAAATGATTACTTAGAAATTCAAGTTTATGATTAGGCAAATTAGGATAAAAACGACGAACTAAATCTAAGGTATCAAAATTTATATTAGAGAAATTTACAGGTTTCAAGTTATGTTTTAATAGATTTTGATTGAGAATATCCATATCATAACCGCGAATATTATGACCTGTGATGATGGCATCTTGGATAAATTGACAAAATTCTTGAAGAACAAGTTTAGGATTTTCGCCATGAGCTTGCAAATATTCATCAGAAATATGATGTACTTTTTCAGAGTCGCTAACAAGTTTATCTGATTTTAGATAACGATTGAATTCAGCTATTTTTTTCCCTTTGCGAATTTTGATTGCGGATAATTGAATAATATTGTCTGCAAAAATATCTGTCCCCGTACCTTCAATATCAAAAACTATGATGTCTTTGGATAAATAAGCTGAAATCAAGTCAGAAAAAGGTTCATAGTTTGGATTTTGGAAATTTGCATTGATGAAGTCAGATAAACGCAATCCATTTTGAAGATATTCAGCAGATGATATTTGCTTGATAGTGCGAATACCAATATTAGGAATTAGATTTACTAATATTCGCTGTAGGCTGAGATAATCATTAGGATTGATGAGATATTTCATAATGGATAGAACATCTTTTATTTCTTGACGTTTGAAAAAGCGGATATTATCTATTTGAATGAAATGAATAGGTTCTTCTTGATTTTTTTGATTATAAATATTGGCTAGATAATTTAGATGTAATGTTAAGTTTTGTAGATAATTGTTTTGACGAACTAAAATAGCTATTTGCGTAGGTGTTTTTACTAAAGGTAATAAATTTACGATATTTTGAAAAATCCATTGGGCTTCGTTAGCTAGAGAGTTTGCTTGTTTTAATTCTATTTTATGACCGAGTTCACTGCTTTTTGAAAGTAGATTTTTGGCATAGGAATGAAGGATAGTTTCTTTGCAAAAAAGATTTATCAAGGTATTGTATGCCATTTCTAAAAGTAATTTTGTAGAGCGATAATTTTCATTGAAATTAATAATTAAGGGGTTATATTTTTCAGTGAAGGCAGTTAAGATTTTTTGAGGATTAGAGCCACGCCATTCATAAATAGTTTGAAATTCATCGCCACAGAGCATGATATTATTAGCAGGAAAGAGCTTTTCGAGCATAGTATATTCAAAAGAACTAGTGTCTTGCATTTCATCAATCATGATATATTTGTAGCGTTTTCGCCATGATGAGCATATATTTTCGTCTTGAAATAAACGATAAGCATTGGCGATTAAATCTTTGTAATCTAAACCATGCATTTGTTGTAAAGCCAATTCATAGTTGATGATTATATTTAAACCATCAAATTGAAAAAATTTAATTAAATTATCGCTTTGTTGTTGATTGAATGTTTTATTGAACTTCAAATGTTGATGAAAAATAGTAGTATAATCGGCTTCGATATCTTCGGTATAGATATGTTTTAAAGCTCGTTCTTGCTTTAATTGCTCAATGCAATTTACGATATATTGAATATCTAAGGCTCTAGCTTTAGAAAAATTGGCGATAGTTTGTCTGATTAGCGTTTTTTGGTCTTCATCATCAAAGATGACGAATTCCTTAAATATTGTTTGTGCTTTTTTGGCGGTAGTGGTAATCACTTGATAAGCAAAGCCATGAATGGTGCGAATAGTGATTTTATTAGCTGTTTCAAAATCTAATTGCGAAGTGATGCGATTTTTTAATTCTCGACAAGCTTTGTTAGTGAAAGTTAAGCAGAGAATTTCATCAGCATTGGCACGATTTTTATTTAAAATATTAGCTACACGATAAGAAAGTATATTTGTCTTACCTGTGCCAGCTCCTGCACTTAAGAGTATATTTTGATTTAATTCATTGATTACTTGTTGTTGTTTTTTATTGAAAGTAATAGACATGATAGACTCCTGATAAATTTATGTATATTTGTAGTTTAACATAAATAAAACCCCTTAGCATAATAATACTAAGAGGTTTTTAATTACATAGTTAAATTTCTATAATATGAAGTGATAAAGATACTAAATCCAATGATACCGGAAATAGAACCTATATACCAATAATATTTTATTTTACTAAGTGTAGTCAATGAAGATAATAAAATACCTATCTGCAAAAAGATTAAAGCATTACCAAAGTTAGTAGAAATCTCTTTTGTCAATAAATGACGTTGTTCTGCTTCCTGAGCTTTAGCTGTTAAAGTGATTTCTTCTTGCTTATATTGAGCAATTTCTTGTTCATAGATAGCTTTTTTAGCTAAAAGTTCAGTTTTTAAAGCATTATCTGTGTCTTTGAGTTTGGCAAGTTCAATTTCAATAGTATAAAGTTCAGTTTCTAAAGTTGTTTTCTTAATCGTTTTTGCTTGGTAGTTTGACCAGTGGTTAAAAGCTTCATTTTGAGTAGTTACTACTTGGTTGCCTAGACTTGCAGCTTTGAAAGAAGCTAATGTGCCGACAACGGCTAAAATCAAAGTTGTAATTGCTACTAATAATTTTAAAGTTTTTGACCATGGCTTGTGGATAACTTCTTGTTTATATTCTGTTATAAAGTTATCATCTTCATCATTTAAATTAGTTTGTTGTTTCCTATCGGGGTCCATAAATCATCTCTTTCTTTTGTTTATAAATTTAATACATAGTTAATTATAACTTAAAACGATAAGAAATAGCAATGTTTTTATTTGTTTATAATTTAATTTTAATTTATTTGCTTAATAATTTTTTTTCGGCAGGAATAATGATTTCTTCATAACGGTCTACTTTTTTATTTAAACGTTCTATTACTATATTCATAGCATCAATTTGTTTTTGTAGGCGGTCGCGCTGTTCAATTAAGATATCTTTGCGAGCTTCTGCTGTGTTTTCTTGATAAAAGAGGTGAACATAATCAATCAATGCTTCGATTTGAACGCCAGCAGAACGCATACATTTTATAAATTCAATCCAATTACATGATTCTTGGTCAAAATCACGAATACCATTTGGCTTGCGTGGCACAGGTGGAATTAAACCAATACGTTCATAATAACGAATAGTATCGGGGCTGAGATCATATTTTTGACTTACTTCTTTAATAGTCATATTATCACGTCCTTGTTAAGTTTTATACTTAAGAATATAATAGCATTTGAAGTAAACTCTAAGTCAATGATTTTTATTTTGAAAGGAATCATAATTATATAGTTTAGTGGAATAATAAAAGAATTAAGCCCCCAATTGTTGGCATAGCGACAATGGCAAATTTTAAGATTGGTTTTGGTGCTAGATGTGTAAATTTTGAGCCAAGAAAAGCACCTATCATTAATCCAGATACTGTTTGTAGAAAAATAGTGAAATCTAAATTTCCAGAAGTGAGATAGCCTAGACCACCAGAAGCAGAAATAGGAAGAATAATCAACATACATGTTCCGATGGATTTTAAAAGTGGAACACCGAATATAATTAATAAGCTAATTTGAATAAAAGCAGCAGCTCCTATGCCAAAAGTACCAGATAAAAAGCCATTAATACAACCGACTAATATACCATAGATATAAAATTTTTTGCCAGCTAATGATGTAGTTGGAACTTTTAAATATTTATTTAATAAATCATTGTGATATACTTTTATATACAAAATTAGAGCAGATAGAATAATCATTAAAGCAGTAAAAATACTTAAAATATTTTCGGGTATGATTGTGGAAAATTTAGCACCAACAAAAGCTCCAATTACACCGCCTAATCCAATGATTAGGCCAGTTTTTAATTCTACTTCATTTTCACGTAAATGGCTTACAACACCAGATATCATAGTAAAAACCATAGAAGATAAGGCAACACCTAATGCTATATGAATAGGAATGTTAAAACCAACTGTAAGTAATGTAATAGTAACACCAGCGCCACCTGCTCCAACAAAACCAATTAATGTACCTAGGAATAACATAGATAAAAATATCATAAAAAATTCACCTCAAATTTTAATTTTTTATTATAGATTTTATTATAAAAAATAATAGTGATAGTGTAAAAGAAAAAGCCTAGTGAAAATTCACTAGGCTTAATTTGTTTATTTAATTTTGTTTGATATGAGATGTTAAATTACATCATACCAGGCATTCCGCCGCCCATGCCAGCACCAGCCATAGCAGCAGGATCAGCTTTTTCAGGTTTATCAGCAACAATTGTTTCAGTTGTGAGAACCATAGCAGCGATACTTGCAGCATTTTGTAATGCACTACGAGTAACTTTTGCAGGATCAACGATACCAGCAGCAATCATATCCATGTATTCGCCAACTAAAGCATTATAACCAACGCCTACACCAGCAGCTTTTACATGTTCAACAACTACAGAACCTTCAAGACCTGCATTGTTTGCGATCTGACGAACTGGTTCTTCAATAGCACGTTTTACGATTTCAACACCAGTTTTTACATCGCCTTCAGCTTCAATGTTTTCAAGAGCAGGTTGAATATCGATGAAAGTAGTACCACCACCAGCAACGATACCTTCTTCAACAGCAGCACGAGTAGCATTTAAAGCATCTTCGATACGGAGTTTTTTATCTTTCATTTCAACTTCTGTAGCAGCACCGATTTCAATTACAGCTACGCCACCAGATAATTTAGCAAGACGTTCTTGTAATTTTTCTTTATCAAAATCGGAAGAAGTTTCAGCGATTTGTTTTTTGATAATTTCAGCACGAGCTGCGATTTCAGCTTTGTCGCCAAAACCGTCAACAATTGTAGTTTCTTCTTTGGAAGCACGTACTTGACGAGCACGACCGAGGTCTTCAAGTTCTACGCTATCAAGTTTACGGCCAAGTTCTTCACTGATTACATTACCACCAGTTAAGATAGCGATATCTTCGAGCATAGCTTTACGACGATCACCAAAACCAGGAGCTTTAACAGCAAGAGCTTTGAATGTACCACGAAGTTTGTTAACTACGATAGTAGCAAGAGCTTCACCGTCGATATCTTCAGCGATGATAACGAGTTCTTTACCTTGTTTTACAACTTTTTCAAGGATTGGGAGAATGTCTGCGATTGCAGAGATTTTGCGGTCAGTGATAAGAATGAAAGGATCATCCATAACAGCTTCCATTTTATCTGTATCAGTAACCATGTATGGAGAAATGTATCCACGGTCGAATTGCATACCTTCTACAACAGAAAGGTTAGTTTGCATACCTTTGGATTCTTCAACAGTGATAACACCGTCTTTTCCAACTTTTTCCATAGCGTCAGCAATTAATGCACCAGTTTCTTCATCAGCGGAAGATACAGAAGCAACTTGAGCGATAGCTTCTTTACCTTCAACTTTTTGAGCTTTTGCTTTGATTTCTTCAACTAATGTAGCAACAGCTTTTTCAATACCTTTTTTGAGAACCATTGGGTTTGCACCAGCAGCTACGTTTCTCATACCTTCACGAATCATAGCCTGAGCAAGTAATGTAGCAGTAGTTGTACCGTCACCAGCGATATCGTTAGTTTTTGTAGCAACTTCTTTTACAAGCTGAGCGCCCATATTTTCGAATGGATCTTCAAGTTCAATGTCACGAGCGATAGTAACACCATCGTTAGTGATAGTTGGAGCACCGAATTTTTTATCTAAAACAACGTTTCTGCCTTTTGGGCCAAGTGTAACTTTAACAGCGTTAGCGAGTGCATCAACGCCTCTACCAAGAGCTTGACGAGCTTCTTCGCCAAATAATACTTGTTTAGCCATTTATAAAGAACCTCCTAGGATTATACATTAAAATTGTAATTAATTAGTTTCTGTCAATTATTCAACAATAGCTAAGATATCGCTATCTCTAACGATTAAATAATCAGTACCATCGAATTTTACATCAGTACCAGCATATTTAGAGAAGATTACTTTGTCGCCTACTTTTACGTCAAGAGCAACTTTTTTGCCTTCTACATATTTGCCGTCGCTTACTGCGACAACAGTACCTTCTTGTGGTTTTTCTTTTGCTGTATCTGGTAAAACGATACCACTTGCAGTTTTAATATCGCCTTCAGAAACTTTAATAACAACTCTGTCGCCTAATGGCTTAATCATTGTATATTCCTCCTATGCGTAAATAGATTTTATAACTAAGTTAATTTATAGTTGTTAGCACTCTTTATAAGTGAGTGCTAACTCACAATTCCTATAATAAACAATTTTACAGAAAAAATCAATAGGCAGAAGAAAAATTTTTGATTTTTTGTCCTATTTAATTTATGTTATAATTTTATTGTAAGTATTTGTATCATAAGGTGGTTAAGATATGGCTAGTATTCGTGATGTAGCTAAATTGGCACAGGTGGCACCAAGTACGGTATCATTGGTATTGAATAATAAGGGTTATGTATCAGAGGCATCAAGAAAAAAAGTATTAGATGCAATAGAAAAGTTAAATTATGTACCGAATGAGTTAGCAAGAAATTTATATCGTAATAGTACAAATATAATTGGTATTATTGTACCTGATGTAGCACATCCTTTTTTTGGGGCTTTTATTGGTGCATTAGAGATAGCACTTTATAAATATAATTATAAAATAATGGTTTGTTCAACGATTGAAAGAGAGAATGCGGAACATGAAATTGTAGACATGTTAAGAAGACAAATGATAGATGGTATTATTATGGGTTGTCATTCTTTAGAAGTTGATTTATATGATAATGTCAATAAACCTATTGTGGCTTTTGATAGAATTATTAATAATAAAATACCGATTATTCGTTCAGATCATGAGAAAGGTGGAAGATTATCAGCTCAAGCAATGTTAAAGGCTGGTTGTAAGTATCCTCTACAAATAACAGGTATAAAAAATAGTTCAATGTCAGCATATTTACATCATAGTGCATTTAAAGATGAATTATCTAGAAATGGAATTGAAGTGATAAATTATGAAATGGAATGGAATAAATTTGACATGAACTATTTTAAGCGAGTTGCTGTCGATGTATTTGAAAAATATCCCCATATTGATGGTGTATATGGTGCTGATATGGTGGTTTGTGCATGCTTAGGTGAAGCACGTAAGCGAAAATTAGACATACCAAAAGATATAAAATTTATAGCATATGATGGAACTTTTATAACAGAAAGTAGTTTTTATAATATAACTGCTATTGTTCAACCTATAAATATATTAGCTCAAAAAACTGCAGAAATGATAGTTTCTTTGATAAAAAACGAAAATATAGAAAAAGAGGTAATTGTGCCAATATCTATACGATATGGTGATACTTGCTAAGATAAAAGGAATAAATCCTTTTATCAATATAAATATCAGAAAATAAATTCTTTTTTGTTGTTTTAAAAAAATGTTGATTTTTTAAAAAGATAGTGATATTATTATTTCAGGAAATATAAAACGCGTTTGATATAGAGTAGATTTTTATATTTCCAAATATTTTTAATCAAAAATCGAACCGGTTTTATAAATTTATTATAATAGGAGTGAAAAATTTGAAACATAATGAAGCACTATTAAAAGCTGAAAAATTTCAACAAAAAATGGAGACGATTGCACAGAATGATTATTGGAGACCACAATACCATATAGCTGCACCAGCTAATTGGATAAACGATCCTAATGGATTTTGTTTTTATAAAGGTGAATATCATTTATTCTATCAATATCACCCATATTCTAGCCAATGGGGTCCTATGCATTGGGGTCATGTAGCTAGTAAAGATTTAGTAAATTGGGAACTTAGACCAATAGCGCTTGCGCCTACTGATGAATATGATAAAGATGGTTGTTTTTCTGGTAGTGCTATTGAAAAAGATGGAAATTTATATCTATTATATACAGGTCATGTAGATTTAGATAATAGTAATGGTGGTAATGATAGAATTGAAACACAATGTTTAGCTGTTAGCCATGATGGTTTGTGTTTTGATAAAGTAGAAAACAATCCTGTAATTAAATCTTTACCTGAAAATTTAAATATAAAAACAGAGCATTTTCGCGATCCTAAGGTTTGGAAACATGGAGATTGGTATTACACTGTAGTAGGCGTGCAAACTAAAGAGGAAAGTGGGCAAGTAGTTGTATATAAATCTCAAGATTTAATTAATTGGGAATTTTTGAATATTATGGCTACATCTAGTGTAAAAGAAAATTTAGGATTTATGTGGGAATGTCCTAATTTTGCAGAAATCGATGGTCATGAGGCGTTAATTTTATCTCCACAAGGTGTAAAACCAGAAGGTAATAAATTCTTAAATGTACATCAATCTGGATATTTCTTAGGAAAGATGGATTATCAAACAGGTATATTCCATAGAGATAGCAAGTTTGATTTATTAGATTATGGTTTTGATTTTTATGCACCACAGATAATGCAAGATGAAAAAAATAATCGTTGTTTAATGATTGCTTGGCTCGATATGTGGGAAAGTAATATGCCAGAACAAGAAAATCATTGGGCTGGTATGATGAGTATACCACGTGTTCTTGAAGTAAAAAATAATATGATTTATAGTAAACCTGCTGAAGAATTGAGCAAATTACATAAATCAAAAGTACATTATGAACAGGTAATAGAAGAAGCTACTTCTTTTGAGGGTGTAAATGGTGATTGTTATCAATTAGATGTGGATTTTGATTTGAAAAATGCACAAGGCTTTGTATTGAAATTACGTGTATCAGCTACAGAAGAAACAGTAATTTCATATGATAAAGATACTAAAATATTTAAGTTGAATCGCGATAAATCAGGTCGTGGTGTAAATGGAGAACGTGAAGTTTGTGTCGAACCGGTTGGAGAAAAAATAAATTTACAAATTTTTAGCGACCATTCATCATTAGAAATTTTTATTAATGGCGGACAACGTGTTTTAAGTTCTAGAATTTATCCATCAAAAGAAGCTAAAGGAATTGTGTTTATACCAAATGGAAATATAAAAACAAGTGTAGATTTTTATGAAATTTAAGGGGCGTTTATAATGAAAAATTTGATTTATTGGAAATTAAGTGCATTCTTCTTTGTATACTTCTTCTCATGGTTGGTATTTTTTGCTTTTCTACCTATATGGTTTGGTCAAAAACTTCAATTAACTGGTATGCAAATCGGAACAATTTATTCTGGAAATGCTATTTTTAGTATGGTATTACAACCTTTTTATGGATATCTTTCAGATAAAATTGGCATGAAAAGATATTTGTTATTTTTTATCGTTATATTAGTTGCTTTAACAGGTCCATTTTTCGTATTTGTTTATGAACCTTTATTGATAAATAACTTTTATGTTGGGGCAGTTATTGGTTCATTTGTTTTAAGTCTTGCGTATTATGCAGGTGTAGCTGTTATTGAATCATTCATAGAAAAATGTGGTCGTATTTATAATTTTGAATTTGGTCGTGCTCGTGCATGGGGTTCTCTTGGTGCTGCTGTAGGTGTATTTTGTGCAGGTCGTGCATTTAATTATGATCCAGACCTTATTTTCTGGATGGCTTCTGGTGGAGCAATTATTCTTCTTTTAATATTATTAACAGTACGTATTGATGAAAGTAAGGCTGATTTTATAAAATCTGAACCAATTAATTTAACAAATGTAAAACATTTATTCAGCATTAAAGATGTTTGGCTTTTCATGATTTTTATTTTAGGTTCTGCTTGCGTATATGGTGTATTTGATCAACAATTTGCTATTTACTATGCTTCTTTATTCCCAACTGTTGAACAAGGTAATGAAACTTTTGGTTATTTGAATTCTTTACAAATATTCCTTGAAGCTGGCGGTATGTGTATAGCACCATTTATTGTTAATAAAATTGGTCCAAAACATGGTTTAATCTTAGCTGGTTCTATCATGACTTTTAGAATGATTGGTTCTGGACTTGCAAATGACCCAATTAGTATTTCTATAATTAAATTATTACATGCTATTGAATTATCTATCTTATTAGTATCTGTATTTAAATATTTGGCTAAGAACTTTGATACAAGATTGTCTTCTGTATTGTATTTAGTAGGTTATCAATTATCAAACCAATTAGGCTCAGCTATTTTATCCCCAATTGTAGGAAATCTTTATGATACTGTTGGATTCAAAGTGGCATATCTATTCTTAGGTGCTGTTGTAGGTGTATTTACTGTATTCGGTGCATTTGTATTGATTTCAGATAAGAGAATACCAAAGGAAAAACAAAGTGAATTAAAAGAATATATTCAAAATGAAGGATAGGTGAGTTAGATGGATAAGAATATTGTTATCAGTATTAGCCGTAAATACGGTTGTGGTGGTCGTGAATTGGCACAAATTTTGGCAAAGAAATTAAATGTCAAATTATATGATAGAAAAATTGTGCATATTGCAGCGGCTAAATTGGAAACTGATGATTTAAATGAAAATGATTTATTAGAATTAGAAAATACTGTTAATCCATTAACTATGGCATTTTTTCCATTTCGTTCATTTGGTATTAATTTAGGTGAAGCAAGTAGAGGTATATTTTTGTCTGAAGCAAAAGCTATTAGAAGATTAGCTAATAGTGGAAGTTGTGTCATCTTAGGAAGATGTGCTGATTTTGTACTTGATGATTTGCCAAATCATTTTTCTATATTTGTTACTGCTGATGATGAGTTTAGAATAGAAAGAGGAAAAAATGTCTATGGCGGTAAAACTCTAAAAGAATTAAATATTGAAGATAAAAAAAGAGGAAGATATTACAATTATTATACAGGTAAAGAATGGGGAGATCCTACAAACTATAATTTAGTTGTAAATGTAAGTAAGTTTTCATTAGATGATGTTGCTGAAGCGATTATAAAATATATTGAAGAAGTTCAAGTAAATAGAACTAAATAATTTTTATTGATTTGATTTTGAGCAAAAATTTATTTTAAATAAATTGAGGAGAGAATATATTATGTTTAACAAATCTACATTAACTATCACAACATCTGCTTTGGTTTTAATGAGTACGGGAGTAGCAGGAGCTGCTAGTAAT
>NZ_CFQVBI010000025.1:0-82162 GCF_986095205.1 Megamonas sp.
ATTACTAGCAGCTCCTGCTACTCCCGTACTCATTAAAACCAAAGCAGATGTTGTGATAGTTAATGTAGATTTGTTAAACATAATAAATTCTCTCCTAAAATATAAAATTTTTATTTAAAATAAAGTTTTTGCCTATAAAAATAATATTAAAAATATTCAATCATTTATCTTTTATTTACTAGAGATTGATAAAATCTCAATCTCTAGTAAATTCATTTATATAATTTATTTTATTATTTATTAACTTTTTTGAAGTGCCATATAAATGCAGCATAATCGCCTTCAATAACAGGACTTGGCATGCCTGCAAATAATTCTTTACCTTCTTCAGCTATACCACCAACAACTTTATCTGGAACATTAATGCCTACATACATTAATTCATCTCCGCCATAAAGTTTACCAGTACGCATATCTTCATAAATAGCATCAGCATCTAAACCTACAGCACAAATAGTTGCTAAATTATCATTTGGCACTGCTAAAGTTCTAAAGAAGCTTACAACTGCTTCTGATTTATCTTTAGCTACAAAGCTCCATGCTGTTTCATTATTTTCAAATGGGCTTTGAATTCTATAGAAATCACCAAATTGGATAAGTTCTCTAACTTCTTTATAAAATGCTACTTGAGCTTTAGTTTGAGCTTTTTCTTCATCAGTTAATTTTGTTAAATCGAGTTCATAACCAAAATTACCACACATTGCAGAAATACCACGAGTAGCAAATGGTGTAATTCTAGCTACCTGATGATTTGGTACTGCTGAAACATGGCAACCCATAGCAACATTAGGATAAACCATAGATGTACCATATTGAATTTTCAAACGCTCAATAGCATCAGTATCATCACTTGTCCAAGTCTGTGGCATGTAGTATAAAATACCTGGGTCAAAACGACCGCCACCACCAGAGCAAGATTCAAATAAAACATTAGGGAAACGACTAGTAATTTCATCCATTACATGATATAAACCAAGCATATAACGATGAGCTACTTCGCGTTGACGTTCTGCTGGTAATACAGCAGAACCAATTTCTGTCATATTACGATTCATATCCCATTTTACATATTCGATATTTGCACTAGCAAGTACATCAGATACAGATTTAATAATATAATCGCAAACTTCTTTACGAGAAAGGTCTAAAATCAACTGACGACGTGCTGTAGAACGTGTACGACCTTCTATATGCAAGCACCAATCAGGATGTGCTTCATATAATTTACTGATAGGACATACCATTTCTGGTTCAAACCATAAACCAAATTTCATGCCCATACCGTTGATTTCATCAACAAGTTTTTTCAAACCGCCACGGATTTTATTTTCATTTACGAACCAATCACCTAAAGAGCGGTCATCATTATTTCTTTCACCGAACCAGCCGTCATCTAAAACGAATAATTCAATGCCGAATTCACTAGCTTGTTTAGCAATTTCTTTGATTTTAGTTTCATTGAAATCAAAATATGTTGCTTCCCAGTTATTAATAAGAACAGGACGAGCTTTATCACGCCATACACCACGCATTAAGCGTTTACCATATAAATTCTGATAAGTATGACTCATACCTGTTAAACCTTCGTTAGAGTAAACAAGTACAGCTTCAGGTGCTTGGAATTCTTCTCCAGCTTTTAATAACCATGTGAAATCAAATGGATTGATACCAATTTGCATTCTAGATTTGCTATACATATCAACTTCTGTATTAGCTAAGAAGTTACCACTATATACTAAACTCATAGCATAAACATCGCCATTTGTTTCAGTAGCATCTTTACGAACAAGAGCCATAAATGGATTTTGCGCATGGCTACTTGCACCACGACGACTTTCTACACATTGTCCACCGATGCGAAGTGGTGTACGAATGATATGACGTTCTCTAGCCCAAGAACCAGAAAGCTGAATCATTTCAAATTTACTATCTTTAAAATCAACGTTTGCACTCAATACACGTTGAATTTTTACATCATCAGCACTTTTATTTATTACTTTAACGCTACGAGCGATAGCATTATATTCTTCAAAAACAGTAAAGGATAATTCTACATCAACATTTTTTACTTTATCAGTTAATGTAATAATTAAAGTTTGAGCTTCTTTATCTGCTTCCACATATGTTGCAGGTAAACCTTCTAATGCAGGTTTGCCATCAACAATTTTATAATCTACATATCTAAAATCTGTAGCACTTGTACCATCAGCAAATTCAAGTTCAATAGCAGGACTACGTAAGTCTGTAGAACCATATCCAGGATATTCTTGTTCTTTAGACTCTAAATGGAAAGCATCTATATTATCTGTATTAGCAACAAAGCTAAACCAATCTTTTCTACGTACAGTATAATCAAGATTTTCAGATTTTAAAGGACGCCCCCAATAAAGATGGAGTAAATGCCCTGTTTCTAAGACTTTCATCAAATAACTTGTTTTAGAAGTTTTTAAATGAAATGTCTTTGTTTCTTGGTTAAATAAAATCATCTTTTATCCTCCTTGAATTAAAAAATTTCTTGCATTAATAACTAAATTAAAAATGCTAAGATTTTTTGCAAAATTCAATACAAATAAATCTGTAAACGTTTTCGCTTTTCTTGCCTAATATTATAATATTTATAAAAAATAAAATCAATGTTTTATGTTTCTAAAAATTGTATCTATGTTGTTCTTTTTCACTTAATTAAAAATTTTATTTAGCTAAATAAATTATGATATAATATACAAACAATAAAACATTTAAAGTGAGTGTGTTTTTATTATGATTTTAACAATAGAAAATTTATGTAAAACTTATGGAGAAAAAGTCTTATTTGAAAATGTAAACTTCAGCCTATCTTCAGGTGATAAAATAGGTATTGTTGGTGTCAATGGAACAGGTAAATCTACTTTTATCAAAGTTATTGCAGGTCTTATTCCTCAAGATAGTGGTAATATCATCGCTGGCAAAAATATAAAAATCGAATATCTATCACAAGATAAAATCTTCAATCCTGAAAATACAATTCTAATGGAAGTATTTCAGGGCAATCAACCTATTATGCAAGCGCTTTATGACTACGAAATCACTCTAGCTCAAAGTCAAAAAAATCCTCATGATCATAAATTACAAGAAAAAATCATTAAATTAACTAGTAAAATTGATGAATTAAATGGCTGGCAATTAGAAAGTGATGCTAAAACCATTTTAACTAAATTAGGTATTATGGATTTTTCTGCCCAAATAAAAACCTTATCTGGAGGACAACAAAAACGATTAGCTTTAGCTACAGTATTAATTCAACCATGTGATTTATTATTGCTTGACGAACCTACTAACCATTTAGACAGTGAAACTATCGCATGGCTTGAAGAATACCTTCAAAAATTGAAATGTGCTTTAATCATGGTAACACATGATAGATATTTCCTTGATTCTGTTGCTACTAAAATTTTAGAATTGGATAAAGGTAAATCTTATGTTTATACAGGTAACTACACTCAATTCTTAGAATTAAAAACTGCCAGAGAAGAACGCGAAGAAGCTTCAGAACAAAAACGTCAAAACTTTTTACGCAATGAATTAAAATGGATACGTCGTGGTGCTCAAGCTCGTTCTACCAAACAAAGAGCAAGAATACAACGATTTGAAGAAATAAAAAATCAAAAAGTAAATATTGATAATAGCAAAATTGAAATGGGACTTGCAGGCTCTCGTCTAGGTCGCACTGTAATTGAATTAGAAAACGTAAATTATACTGTAGATAATAAAACAATCATTAAAAATTTCACTTATACAGTCTTACGAAATGACCGCATAGGTATTTTAGGACCTAATGGTTCTGGTAAAACTACCTTATTAAATATAATAGCTGGCATCTTGCCACCAACAACAGGAAATGTAAATATTGGTCAAACTGTAAAAATTGGATATTTTGCTCAAAAAAATATTGATATGGACGAAAGACTTCGCCCTATTGAATATATCAAAGAAGTTGCTCATCACATAACATTAGCTGATGGCACACAACTAAGTGCATCTCAATTAATGGAAAGATTTTTATTCCCAGGTACATTACAATGGACTCCTATCAGTAAATTATCTGGTGGTGAAAAACGTCGTTTATTCCTATTGCGAGTTTTAATGAGTTCTCCTAATGTTCTATTACTAGACGAACCTACAAATGATTTAGATTTACAAACTATGTCTATTTTAGAAGAATTCATTGATAATTTTAATGGTGCTATTATATTTGTATCCCATGACCGCTTTTTCATTGACCGCTTAGCAGATAAAGTCTTTGTTTATCAGCAAGACGGCTCTCTTCGTCAATATCCTGGTGGTTATTCTTATTACAAAGGTATTGAAGAAAAAGAATTGGCTACATTAGAAAAAGGAAAAAATACTGAAACAAAAAACACCATTTCTGATACAGAAAAAACATCTAAAAATACCACAATTAAAACTGAGCCAGTAAAAAAACTTTCTTTTAAAGAACAAAAAGAATATGCTGAAATTGAAGCCATAATTGCTGAAACAGAAGGAAAACTAAAAGTAGTACAACTTCAAATGAGTCAAAATGCTTCTGATTATGGCAAATTAAATGAGCTAACTAAAGAAGAAACTGCTCTTCAAGAAAAATTAGATTATTTAATGGAACGTTGGGCATATTTAGAAGAATTAGCCGAAAATAGCAAATAAATCAAACAAAAAAGCTTTCTATTTAGTACAAACTATAAATAGAAAGCTTTTTTATTAATTATTAATTTTTTTGTAATTTATTCATGAATTTTTCATTATTTATAATAAATCTTTCATGTATTCCTTTACCAATAACTTTATGCGTATCTTTTGCTTCAACTATAAAAGTTAATTTTCTACCTTCTATTTTATCTAAAGTAGCTATAGCTATTACGACATCATCTAAAGCAGTTGGTGCAATATGTGATATATCCAATTTTATACCTACAGTACCTTCTCCTTCTTCCAAATAATCTTTTAAAGCTATACAAGAAGCCTCTTCCATTAACGCCACCATCGCTGGAGTTGCAAAAACTGGCAAGGTTCCACTTTTCATTATTTTCGCTGTATTTTCTTCAACCACTTTAACTTGTGCTTGTCCTTTTATACCTGTTTTTAAAGTTAACATTAATCTCATTCCTATTCATTTAAATATATTTTTTATTTTAACATATATTTAAAATTTATCCATAGAGTTTTTATGCAAATTATTAATTCATAAATATTCAAACTAATTTTACTCTTAAAACAATGTATACAATGTTTTATCTAGATTTTACATTGACTTAACATAACATTACTACTATAATGATAAATATGTTTTTAAATATATTGTTAATATCTTAACTGCATAAAATAACAATATATAATCAGTTTTTATGCAAAAAAAAATAAATTTCAAAAAGGAGTCTTTTTAATGAAAAAGTTGCGCATTAATCTAACAGCCCAAATATTTTTAGGGCTAGTATTAGGTGCTATCTTTGGTTATTTTTTACCTGATATCGGGTCACAATTAAAACCATTAGGCGATGCGTTCATTCGCATGATTAAAATGATCGTTGTACCTCTTATTTTTAGTACTTTAATAATTGGTATTGCTGGTACTGGTGATTTCAAAAAACTTGGTCGTTTAGGTGGTAAAGCCATCATTTGGTTCGAAGTTGCTAGTAGTTTAGCTTTAGTTGTTGGTCTTGTAGTCGTAAATGTACTTCAACCTGGTGTTGGCGTTTCTCTTCCTTCCATTGGAGCTTCTGCCGGTGCTAATGCTGCTGCTACTGCAGAATCTTTCAGTATTTCTATGCACTTATTAAATATCATTCCTGCTAACATTGTTGAAGCTTGCGCTAAAAGCGATATGTTACAAATCATCTTCTTTAGCTGTTTCTTCGGTGTAGCTCTTGCTCATATCGGCGAAAAAGGAAAAATTGTTGTTGAATGTTGTCGCGGTGTAGCAGAAGCAATGTTCAAAGTTACACATTATGTTATGCTTTTTGCACCAATTGGTATTTTTGCCATGATTTCTTATACTGTTGGTACTTTCGGTTTAGAAATGCTTATTCCTCTTGGAAAATTAGTATTTTCACTTTATTTTGCAATAATCGTCTTCTTAATTATCCTTGCAATTATTGCTTCTATCATCACTAAATTAAATTTCTGGCATATCTTCAAAGTTTTACGTGAACCATTATTATTAGGTTATTCCACTGCAAGTAGTGAAGCTGCTTTACCACTTGCCATGAAATGTTTAGAAAAATTAGGTTTACCAAAACATGTCATCACATTCGTTATGCCAACAGGTTATTCCTTCAACCTTGATGGTTCCACTTTATATAGTTCTCTAGCTGTTATTTTCTTAGCTCAAATGTATGATATTGATTTTGGTCTTACTCAACAAATCATGATGTTACTTACACTTATGATTTCCACTAAAGGTATAGCCGGTGTTCCTGGCGCTTCTATCATCGTAATTGCTGGTACAGCTGCTTCTTTTGGTATTCCAACAGAAGGTATCGCTATTATCTTAGGTGTAGACCGTATCATGGATATGGCTCGTACATTCTGCAATATATTTGGTAACTGTATCGCTACAGTTGTTGTTGGTCTTTGGGAACGTGAAATTTCTCGCGGAGAAATAAAATCTTCTTACCAAAATAATTTTAAAGGTGATACTTTAGCATAATATAAATAAAAACAAAGCTCCTTAAAAGCTGTCCACTGACTTTTAAGGAGCTTTATTTATTATTTAGTTTTTAACCAAATAGCCATTTCATTTTCACCGCGATTAAATGCACAAAAATATGGTATTAGTTTTAACTTAATAATTTCTACATTTTCTTGTTTTTCTATTACATTTCTATATAAAATATCATTCCATTGTTTATCTAAAATTAATTTTTCAGCCTCTAATTCTAATTTTACAATATCTCCTAAACTATCATTATTTTTATACTCATTTATTTCTTTATTTGTATCTATAGTTATTAAATGCAAATTATCTCCATTGTCCACACCTTCTGCACAATAAATAATAGGACCTCGTTGTATAGCAACTTTGCCATAATCTTCACGAACTAAAGGATTTGCACAAACAAAATTAGCTTCTATTTGTATATCAAAAATAACTATATCTCCTTTTTCCCAAGTTCTATCTATAATAGCATATCCTTTTTCTATTTTTGGTGTAAATTCCTTACCATTTAACTTAAATAAATATCTATTTGCCCAACTAGGAATACGTAAACCTAATTTAAATGTTGCCTCACTATTTACTTTAAAAGTAATTTTTCCATCCCATGGATAATCTGTAATTTCTTCAATACTTATCACTTGATTATTTATTTTAAAATCAGATTTATTACTTACATATAAATTACTATAAATGACATCATCTTTTACTGTATACATATATTCATCTAAAGAACTTAATAATCTAGCTAAATTAGGTGGACAACATGCACAACCAAACCACGCTGGACGAACAGTTTTTACATGTGATTTACCTGGATCTTTATGACTTAATTGAGGAACAACTTCCAATGGATTTACATAAAAGAAATGCTTTCCATCAAGAGCCATACCATCTATAACTGTATTATACAGAGCTTTTTCCATTATATCTGCATATTGACTATCTACATCTAATTTCAACATATTATTTGCAAAAAAGATCAATCCTATAGAAGCACATGTTTCACAATACATTGTATCATTTGGCAAATCATAATCTGCAGTAAAGGCTTCTCCTATAACAGTAGAACCTATACCACCTGTTATATACATACGTTTAGTAACAATATTCTTCCATAAACGTTTATAAGCTTCAAACATTCTTTCATCATTATTTAAACGAGCCAACATAGCCATACCTGTGCACATATACATAACACGTACAGCATGTCCTTCAGCTGTTTCTTGTTCCAAAATAGGCTTATGATTTTGATAATATTCTGGTTTAAAACTTTCCATACCTTCAATTACAGGTTCAGTTGAAGGATCTGTCTTTTGTTGTTCTTTAAAGAAATTTGGATTTTTCCCACGTTCATATAAAAAGAAATTTGCTAAGTTTTTATATTTATCATTTTTTGTAAGCTCAAATAAACGAAGTAATGCCAATTCTATTTCTTCATGTCCATCATATCCATGAATTTTTCCATCTTCACTGCCAAAAATATCATCAATATGATCTGCTAATTTACAAGCAATATCTAATATTTTTTGATTTTTTGTAACACTATAATACCCAACTGCTGCTTCAATAAAATGCCCTGCACAATAAAGTTCATGGCTTTGATATAAACGTTTATATCTACGTTCTGGTGCCTCTATAGTAAAATATGTGTTTAAATATCCATCACTTTGTTGTGCTTTTGCTAATAAATCTATTACTCCGTCTGCAATTTTTTGTAAATCGTCATCTTGATGTTGATGTAATGCATATGCTACTGCTTCAAGCCATTTATAAACATCACTATCTTGAAAAACCATTCCATAATGTTTTCCTTTGCTTATTCCAGATGCAATTTTGAAATTTTCAATAGCATGGCTTTTCTCTGCTGGTATATGATCTGCATCTCTTTCTTTTTCAATTTTAATATCAGCTTCATCATTTAATACCGACCATTGAAAAGGTAACATTTCTTCACGGATTAAATTTATATATTGTTGCCAAAATGGTGCTGTTATTTTTATTTTATTTTCAAACATAATAAATCTCCTTAATAATAATCTATTAACTATTTCTTTTTGCTAAATCTAAAAGAATATTATTTTCATTTTGTTTATACTTATGATAAAAAAGCATTAGAATAATTCCACATAAGAAAATTATTATCATTACCGTTATATTCCTATGTAAAAAATTTTACTAACATACAAATAACTACAATATTTTTTAGTCACGTAACTTTTAACTGTTTATATTTTATATAATTATTTGAAAACTTTAAATAAATAAAATTAACATTTAATAGTATAATATTAGCATAAATAGTATAATAAAATTATCATAACTAATAAAAAAATATATAGTATAATATTAATAATCATCAGTATTATGCTTAATTTCAAGTTTTGTTAGTATAATAAAATTAATATTTGAGGTGATTTTTTGTATATTATTTTTACTTGTCCACCTTTGCCTCATTTAATAGTGGGAGGTAAATCATTATATCGAGTAGGCGATTTACATTTAAGAAGAATCATGCCTTCTACATTTGACTTAATATTTGTAACTGCTGGCAAGCTATATTTAGAAGAAAATTCTCAAAAATATATTCTCAAAAAAGGAGAATTCTTGATTTTGCCACCAAATAGATTACACAAAGGATATAAATGTTGTGATGAAGCTACAGATTTCTTTTGGCTACATTTTTATACTACTGGTAAATTCAAATATATGGATAAACCTATCTATGATAAAAACCATAAACAAAAAGCAAATTATCAATTTACTAAAGAACCTTTCCATATATCACTACCTCAACATGGTTCACTAACAGCCGAACAACAATCTCAAATGGCTGAATATATGAATACTATCGTTCAAGTAAAAATTGATAAAACTAAACCAAAAAAAGATTTCTATTCTTCAACTGTTTCTCAATTAAAGAGCCAACAATTATTTTTTTCCATTCTAAGTATTCTTTGTGATATTCATGAGCCAAATACCAAAAATGTAGCAGAAAAAATTTATGAACATTTTTCTCTATTTTATACAGAAAGCTTCGATTTAAAAAAACTATCTGATGAATATGCTTTTCATCCTACACATATAATTCGTTGCGTGAAAAATAAATATGGCTTAAGCCCACTACAACTACTCTTGCACATACGCATACAAAAAGCTAAAGAATTATTAACATACACAAATTTTTCTATTAATAAAGTGGCTATATCTGTAGGATTTGATGATAATGCATATTTTACTAAACAATTTAAACGTATAGTTGGCACTACTCCTACAAATTATAGAAAGCAACAACAAATAAATAAAATCTAACTATTTTTAATTAAAATAGCTATAATAAAACAAAAATGCTATAATAAAACATATTGTAAAGGAGGACATATGGCTACAAAGAAGAAATTTTACGCAGTAAAAAAAGGTTATCAAACAGGAATATTCACAACTTGGGCTGAATGCCAAAAACAAACACAAGGTTTTAAAGGAGCATTATTTAAATCTTTTCCCACAAAAGAAGAAGCTCAAAACTATTTAGAAGACAAACCATCTGTCAATATTTCTGAACAAGATGATGACCGTTATTATATTTATGTAGATGGTTCATATATAAATGGTGAATATAGTTGGGGTATGGCTATTTTTTATAAAGGTAAATTAATAGATACTTTCAACGGAAAAGGCACTTCCATAGATGCTAGTGAACTACATAACGTAGCTGGAGAAATTCAAGGTGCTATGGAAGCTACCAAATGGGCTATTGCTCATGATGAAAAAATTGTAATCTGTCATGATTATATCGGTTTATCTGAATGGGCTTTAGGCAATTGGAAAACAAATAAAGAATTGACTAAAGCATATGCTGAATTTATGAAACCATATTTACATCTAGTGACCTTCAAAAAAGTAGCAGGTCATACAGGAGTATTAGGTAATGAACTTGCTGACAAATTAGCTAAACAAGCTTTAGGTTTATAATAAATTGCTTAATAAAATTAGAGGAGGAATAAAAATTTGACTACTACAGATAATTCATTGACTTTAGGTATAGAATCTAGCTGTGATGAAACTTCTGTTGCTATCTTACGCGGTGGCAGAGAAATACTAGCTAATGTAATTTCTACTCAAATTCCAATTCATCAAAAATTCGGAGGTGTCGTTCCTGAAATCGCCTCTCGTAAACATATTGTTAATATCATGCCTGTTTTAGATGAAGCACTTCATAAAGCAAATGTTACTTTAAAAGATATCGATCGCATTGCTGTAGCCTATGGCCCAGGATTAGTAGGTGCTTTACTTGTAGGCGTATCTGCCGCTAAAACTTTGGCTTTTGCTTTAGATAAACCACTAATTGGCGTAAATCACTTAGAAGGTCATATCTTCGCCAATTTCTTATCCACGCCTGAACTCCAACCACCATTTATGGCTCTCGTAGTTTCTGGTGGACATACTTCTCTAGTTCACGTAAAAGACTATAATCATTTTTCCCTAATGGGACAAACTCGTGATGATGCAGCTGGTGAAGCTTTTGATAAAGTAGCTCGTGTAATGGGATTACCTTATCCAGGTGGCCCTCAAATTGATAAATTAGCTAAAGAAGGAAATCCTGATGCTATTGATTTCCCTATGGCATTAAATGAAAAAGGTAACTATGAATTTAGCTTCAGTGGCTTAAAATCGGCTGTGCTCAATTATTTAAACAATATGAAAGCGAAACGCATCGAAATCAACAAAGCTGATGTTGCCGCTTCCTTCCAAAAATCAGTAGTTAATATCCTAGTGCATAAAGCTGTAGAAGCAGCTCGTCAAACCAACATGACAAAACTAGTACTTGCCGGTGGCGTAGCAGCAAATAGTTCCCTAGAAGGACATCTCCAAAAAGCCTGCAAAGAAAACGGCTTAGAATTTTACTACCCAAGCAAAATCTTATGCACAGACAACGCTGCCATGATAGCCTGCCGTGGTTACTACCAAGCCCAAGCAGGAGACTTTGCCGATAGCAACCTAAACGCTATCCCTTATCTAGAACTAACTGACAAAGAATAAGGATTTATTCATTTTTCTTTTATCTAAAAGAAAAAATCCCGCGATATTGATTTTACTTTGATAAAGATAAAATTATGTCTACAACGTCCAAAACTCACTTTGTTCAAACAGTTGGACTAAAAACATAGCCATAATTTTATCTTTATCAATAGCTTTCAGCTACCGTAAAATCTGCTAATGCGGGAAATTTTGGTATTATTTAAAAACAATTACAAAATAATAATTTGTAACTTTTATTTTCCGCATTATAAAATTTTAATGGTAATCGCAAGATTATTGAAAATAATTATCACTGAATACGGTTTTAGTCTGAATGTTTGAGCGAAGCGAGTTTCTAAGCGTTGTATGAAGTGATAATTATTTTCAAAATTAAAATTTTATCTGCGGTGATTTCTTTGGTTCGTTTCTTTGTCATCAAAGAAATGAACTAATACTTAAAGTGGGCGATTTTTATGTTGGAGATATTTTCTGATACTTCGTTATTATTAGCTATTGGTATAGCTTTTATTTCTACGTTAATTCAATCCTTGACGGGTTTTGGATTTGCTATTGTTTCTACGCCATTGCTTTTAATGGTCTATGATGCCAAAGAAGTTGTTGTTCTTTTGCAATTTTTATCTGTTGTTCTTGATACTGTTTTTGTCTTTTTTGTCAAAGATAATATTGATTGGCATTTTCTAAAACCATTGCTGATTGGTTCAGTAATAGGTCATCCTATTGGTATTCTCATCTATCTATTTGTGCCTACTATAGGATTAAAAATTTTCATTGCTTGTGTTATTTTATCATTCTTATTTCTTACCAAAATTTACCGTAAACAACTGACTGAAACATCCTGTAAAACTGGTGTTGTTGGTTGTCTATCTGGTATTTTAAATACTTCTACCAGTATGAGTGGCCCACCGCTTATTATTTATTTAACATCTACTAATCGTGATAAAACTTCTTTGCGTGCCACTTGTATTGCTTATTTTACTATTATTAATTACCTAGGTATCTTTGCTTTTTACTTAGCAGGAAAAGATTTTTCATTCGCTATTGAACAAAGTATTTATATCGTTCCATTCTGTTTTATCGCTTTATGGCTAGGTAATAAATTATTTCCTTATATTTCTCAAAAAATGTTTAATCGACTCGTTTTCGTTATGTTATTATTCAGTGCTTTATATACTATTTATTCAGCTATCAATTAAAGGAGAACTATATGAATAAAGTTGCTGTTGTTACTGGTGGAGCTAGAGGTATTGGCAAAGCCATTTGTGATGAATTCAAAGCTCAAAATATTACAGTATGTACTATTGATGTTTTACCTAATGATTATTTTGTTGGCGATATTGCTGATGAAAAAATATTGACGCAATTTGCCCAAAAAGTAATTGATGAGCATAAAAAAATAGATTATTTAATCAATAACGCTTGTCTTATGAAAGGTGGCTTAGCTACTGCTTCTTATGAAGATTTTCTCTACGTACTAAAAGTTGGTGCTGTGGCTCCTTTTATGCTTACTAAATTATTTATGAACCATCTTCAAGACAATGCTAGCATCGTAAATATTTCTTCTAGCCGTCATTTGATGAGTCAAGCAAATACTGAAAGTTACACTGCTGCTAAAGGAGCAATCTCTTCACTAACTCATGCTATGGCAGTTACATTGCGTGGAAAAGCTCGTGTAAACAGTATTTCTCCTGGTTGGATAGATACTACAAATAGTGAATTTTCCTCAGCAGATAAACTTCAACATTTAGTAAATCGTGTTGGCGTACCCAAAGATATTGTAAATGCTGTGATGTTTCTTTGCAGTGAAAAATCTTCATTTATCACCGGTCAAGATATCGTCGTTGATGGTGGCATGACGAAACAAATGATTTACCATGACGATTATGATTGGTATTACAATAAATAAAGGTATTCTTCCTTGATACACAGAATTATATTATATAAATATCTATAATATAAAAATATGTATATAAGTATAGGAGGAATTTTTATGGGATTATTTGATAATCTTTTAGGCAATGCCTCTAAAGCAAATCTTGATGATATCCGCCAAGATTACGCTAAATTATTAGCTAATGGAGAAAGCATTCAACAGGCTTATGAAATCTTTCGTGATTTATTTATTTTTACCGACAAACGCCTTATCCTTGTGGATAAACAAGGTCTTACAGGCAAAAAAACACAATATCATTCTATACCATATAAAAGCATAAGACATTTCAGCATTGAAACAGCTGGTCATTTCGATTTAGATGCTGAATTAAAAATATATGTCGCTGGTATGGATATGCCTATTAGCAAAAAATTTGATAAAAGTTTAGATATTTATCAACTACAAGCTATTTTAGCTGAATATGTATTACGTTAAAATAAAAAGCTGGGTTTAAAATCCTTTATAGATTTAAACTCAGCCTTTTTTATCAATAAATTCAATATAAAATTATGAGGTTACTCTATGCAAACACAAGATTATTTAGCTCAAGAACTCCAACAAAGTCTTGCTAGCGCTCTTATAGATGATAAAATTAATTCCTTGCCTGATTTACAACCACAGATAATCTATAATGATTATAATAGTGGCTCTAATCTATTAGTAGAACTACTTCAAGAATTACAAACTTGTAAACGATTTTATTTTGCCATAGCTTTTATCACTCAAAGTGGTTTAATTTGTCTTAAAGAATGTTTAAAACTACTTCAAGAAAAAAACATCACTGGCGACATTTTAACCACTGATTATCTATATTTTAATCAACCAAAAGCTCTACAGGAATTACAACAATATCCTAATTTAAATATTTGCATCTATACTAAAGAAAATTTCCATATCAAAGGCTATATCTTTGAACAAAACGATTATTATACTTTAATTGTAGGCAGTAATAATTTAACGCAAACAGCCTTAAAAGCAAATAAAGAATGGAGTTTAAAAATAAATTCTTTAACAAATGGTGCTTTAATCAACAATACATTATCTCAATTTCAACAAATGTGGCAAGAATCCCTGCCTTTGACTGATATCTGGCTTAAACAATATGCTACTAAATATCATTCTTTACAAAAATTAAAAAGAGAATTTGCTGCAGCTCAAGAAAATATCTCTACCAATGATATTACACCCAATAAAATGCAACAGGAAGCATTAAAAGCTTTAGCAAAATTGCAACAAAATAATAAACATAAAGCATTATTGATATCTGCCACAGGCACAGGAAAAACATATTTAAGTGCCTTTGCTGTCAAAAAAGCCAAGCCTAAACGACTATTATTTTTAGCCCATCGCGAACAAATTCTCAAACAAGCTTGTAAAACTTTTGCCAAAATAATACCAGATATCCAATATGGTATTTTATCAGCTAACCATAAAGATTTTCATAAACCTTATCTATTTGCTACCATAAATATGCTAAACAAAGAAGAAAATTTAACTCAATTCACACCAACACATTTTGACTATATAATCATTGATGAAACTCATCGAGCTGGTGCTAATAGTTATTTAAAAATCTTAAATTACTTTCAACCACAATTTTTATTAGGTATGACAGCGACACCAGAACGCACAGACGGTTTTGATATCTACCAATTATTTGACCATAATATAGCTTATGAAATTCGTTTAAATCAAGCTATGCAAGAAAATTTACTTTGCCCATTTCACTACTTTGGCATCACTGATATCACAGTTGATGATCAAGAAATCAATGATAATTCAACATTTAATGATTTAACTACAGACGCTCGCGTAACACATATCATCAATCAATCTCAATACTATGGTTTCAGTGGAGAACGTCTACGCGGTTTAATATTCTGTAGTCAAATAGAAGAAGCCCAAATACTTTCACAAAAATTTAATGAGCGAGGATTTAATACCATTGCTCTATCAGGTAAAGATAGTCAAGAAACGCGAACTAATGCCATTCATAAATTAGAACAAAAAGAACGCTCTACAGGTCTTGATTATATATTCACTGTAGACATTATGAATGAAGGTATTGATATTCCTGCTATAAATCAAATAATTATGCTCAGACCTACAAAATCAGCCATTATCTTCGTTCAACAATTAGGTCGTGGGCTTCGTAAATATCCGCAAAAAGATTATGTAGTAATTCTTGACTTTATCGGCAACTATCAAAATAACTTTATGATACCAATAGCCCTATCTGGTGATACTTCTTATAATAAAGATAATATCCGTCATTATGTAGCAGAAGGAAATCGCTTCATCTTTGGTTCTTCTACCATTCATTTTGATAAAGTAGCTCGTCAAAAAATCTATCAAGCTATTGATAGTGCCAAATTAAGCGATACAGCCTTATTGAAAAATGAATATCTACAATTAAAACAAAAATTAGGAAAAATTCCTTCTATCTTTGATTTTTCCCAGTTTGGTAGTATAGACATTTTAAAATTCCTTGATAAATTTAAAACATATCATAATTTCTTGCAAAAATACGATAAAGATTACACAATTAGATTTAATACAATTCAAGAAGAAATTCTTTATTTTATCTCATATCGCTTCGCTAAAGGCAAAAGAATTCATGAACTCATAGCTTTAAAATTATTATTAAAAAATACATCTCATTTATTAATGGATATAAAGCAAATCTTAATTACAAAATACCATCAAGAATTTACTGAGCAAATAAAAACTTCTCTAATACGCAATTTAACTAATCTATTTACCATTAGCAATGAGCAAGCTAAATTTAGTAATTGCATTTTCATCAAAGAAAATGATAATGATTACATCATCAGTGATATTTTTAAATCAGCTTTACAAGATGAAAAGTTCTATTTTCAAATAAATGAAATTCTCGATTTTGCCTTAGAAAGATATCAAAAATACTATCAAAATAAATACAAAGATACTAACCTTGTTTTATATCAAAAATACACTTATGAAGAAGTTTGTTATCTATTAAATTGGCCTCAAAAAATAAATCCTAATGCCATGGCTGGTTATTTCTATGAAAAGACAACACATACCATGCCAGTGTTTATCAATTATATAGCCCCAGATAAAAAAAGAGTGGATTATACTAATGAATTTTTAAGCAATACTTTGATTACAGCCTACTCCAAAAGCAATCGAAAATTAGACTCTAGTGATGCTAAACATATATATAATGCCAAAGAAGAACAAAATAAATTATATCTATTTGTACGCAAACCTAGTGAAGATAAAGAAGCTAAAGAATTTTATTTTTTAGGTGAAATCACAGCCCAAGGCAAGCCAGAATTTGCACCTAAATATAATGGTTTTAAAATTCTCTATAAATTAGATACACCTGTTAGAGCAGATATTTTCGATTATCTTACAACCATAACCGTTTAAAATAAAAAGACATCTATAAAAAATGATAAGTTTCATAAACTTCCATTTCCATAGATGTCTTTTTTTATTTTGTTGGAATAATTTCTTCGATAGATACGCCGTTTGGCACATATAATACCATTTTTGCAGAAATTCTTTTTACAGAACCATCTAATACATAGCAAGCACCATTCATAAAATCGCAAATACGAACTTGTTCACTTTGTTCAATTTTTTCGTAATTGATAAGTACAGCTTTAGAAGCTTTTAAAGCATCAGCAGCAATTCTTGTATCATTGAAATTAGTAGGTTCAAATACAAGTACATTCATATTTGGCTGTTTATATACTTTTAAACTAGGACGACGATTATTTTCTTCATAGTTATTAGTAGCAGATGATGTTGCTTCATCTCTTGTAGCTTCAGCTGTATTTGTGTAAATGGAAGGTCCATTTGCTACACGAGTAACATTAGGAGCTACTTTTACTGTTTGTCTTCTAGTTTCTTGTTTTTCATCAACTTTAGCTTCTATTTCTTCAACTTCTTCTGGAATTAGAAACTTAGTGATTTTTGATAAAAAATCCGCCATAATCTCACCTCAAATATCTCTTTTATAAACCATAAATGCATTTTATATAAAATTAAAATAAACCCATACTAGGATAATTCTATATAAAATAAAAAAATCCTGCAAAAAACTGTAATAAATATTATTTTCATAAAATTTATTTGATTGTTTAACTAATCAAATAAATTCATAAATATGCTAAGAAGCGACACATATAAATGTCGCTTCTAACACATTATATACTATACTTAAAATTATTTTGCGTTTTTACGTAAACGTCCACGCTGAGATTTGTCAAGAATAGTTTTTCTTAAACGAATGCTTTCTGGAGTAACTTCTACCATTTCATCTTTGTTGATGAATTCAAGAGCCTGTTCAAGACTTAAAAGACGAGGTGGAGTTAAGCGA
Organism: Megamonas sp.; assembly: GCF_986095205.1. Classification (NCBI taxonomy): domain Bacteria; kingdom Bacillati; phylum Bacillota; class Negativicutes; order Selenomonadales; family Selenomonadaceae; genus Megamonas; species Megamonas sp. The sequence goes on from NZ_CFQVBI010000025.1 coordinate 18,025, forward strand.
ATAGCTTCATCAGAAGAAGAAGAACGCATATTGGAAACATTTTTCTTCTTACATGGATTTACGTCCATATCAAGTTCACGAGTATTTTCCCCAATAATCATACCTTCATAAACCATTTGGTTTGGAGAAATGAACATTACACCACGGTCTTGAAGAGTATAAATACCGTATGGAGTTGTTTCACCTTGTTCAAATGCTACTAAAGAACCACGGCTACGACCTGGAATATCACCTTTATATGGAGCATATCCACGGAATACATGGTTCATAATACCATTACCTTTTGTATTAGTTAAGAATTCAGAACGGAAACCGATAAGTCCACGTGCAGGAATAGTGAATTCAAGACGTAAGTAACCTTTTAATTCAGTCATATTGGAAAGTTCTGCTTTACGAGTACCAAGGGATTCCATAACTGTACCCATGAATTCTTGAGGTACTTCAATAGTTAAGTTTTCAATTGGTTCACAAAGTTGGCCATTGATTTCTTTATAAATAACTTCTGGTTTACCAATCTGAAGTTCGTATCCTTCACGACGCATTGTTTCAATGAGGATAGAAAGATGTAATTCGCCACGACCAGAAACTTTAAATGTATCAGGGCTATCTGTTTCTTCAACACGTAAGCTTACATTTGTTTCAGTTTCTTTATATAAACGGTCGCGTAAATGACGAGATGTTACAAACTGACCTTCACGACCAGCAAATGGGCTAGTATTAACACCAAAAGTCATGGACAATGTAGGTTCATCAATATTAATGCTAGGTAAAGCTTCTGGATTTTCAGCATCAGCAACAGTATGACCAATACTTGCACTAGGAAGACCAGTAATTGCTACGATTTCACCAAGTTCAGCTTCGCTAACTTCCATACGTTTTAAACCTTGGTAAACATATACTTTACCGATACGTTCTTTAGTTTCGCCATCACCACTGATAACTACTACATTTTGACCTTCTTTGATTTTACCACGCATGATACGACCAATAGCTACACGACCAACATATTCATCAGAATCAAGTGTAGTTACCATCATTTGAAGAGGACCTTCTACATCACCCTGTGGAGCTGGAATTTCTTTAATAAGTAAATCCATTAATGGTTCTAAGCTATCGCTTTCATCATCAAGATCAAGTTTAGCAATACCATCACGAGCAATTGCGTATACAACAGGGAAATCAAGCTGATCATCATCAGCACCAAGTTCCATGAAAAGTTCCAAAACTTCGTCATAAACGTCATCAATACGCTGGTCAGGACGGTCAATTTTGTTGATAACAACGATAGGTTTTAAACCTTGTTCTAAAGCTTTACGTAAAACATATTTAGTCTGAGGCATAGGACCTTCAGAAGCGTCAACTAATAATAAAACGCCATCAACCATGTTGAGTACACGTTCAACTTCGCCACCAAAATCAGCATGGCCTGGTGTATCAACGATGTTGATTTTTATATCTTTGTACATTACAGCTGTATTTTTAGACAAAATGGTAATACCGCGTTCACGTTCAATAGCATTAGAGTCCATTACTCTTTCTGCTACCTGTTCGTTAGCACGGAAAATATGGCTTTGTTTAAGCATTGCGTCAACAAGAGTTGTTTTACCGTGGTCAACGTGAGCTATGATAGCGACATTTCTCAATTTGTTATTAGTATACAAAAAAATTCCTCCCAATGTATTAATGAATATATTATGTTTACATCATATAAAAGATAAAATATCTCTTTACTAGTGTAGTATATCAATATCTTTATGTCAAATTAAAATACTAAAATAGCTAAAAATTTTTCTTTAGACTCAAGGTCTTTCCAAAGAGATTTTTCCTAATTTTCCTGCTCTAAAATCCTTAAGCACAGCAATAGCAGTTTTTTCAGTATCTACAATACCGCCTTTTTGTAAAAATCCACGTTTTTTGCCTACCAAAGTAAATAATTCTTCACTAGTTTGTGGAATTTCATCTATTTTATAGCGTTCTTTTATATTTTTAGCATAATCATCTTTTAAACGCCATAATAAGATTTCAGCAGCACGTTCAATATCATAAACTTCATCACTGATAGCTCCAGTAAAAGCTAAATTCAATCCCACTTCAGGATCTTCAAATTTTGGCCATAAAATACCTGGAGTATCCAATAAATCAAGATTATTTTTTATTTTAATCCACTGTTTTGCACGTGTAACACCAGGTTTATCAGCAGTTTTCAATGAAGCACTGCCAGATAATCTATTTATTAAAGAAGATTTCCCTACATTTGGAATACCTACAATCATTACACGAGCATTACGAGGTTTTACACCTTTATTAGCGAATTTAGCAGTTTTTACCTTTGCCAATTCATCTGCTACAGTTACTAATTGACGAATACCTTTACCATCTAAAGAATTGATTTTCACCACAGATTTACCCATAGATGTGAAATATTCTTCCCATTTATTATTGATATTATTATCTGCTAAATCAATTTTATTCAAAGCAATTAAATGCGGTTTTTTGCCAATTAAATCTTTTAAAATTGGATTTGCACTACTGTTAGGAATACGAGCATCACGAAGCTCAATGACCACATCAACTAATTTTAAATTTTCCACAATAATGCGTTTAGCTTTTGCCATATGCCCAGGGAACCAGTTTAATTGAGCAAGTGTTCCTAAATCATCATATTGCATATTTTCTTCCATTAAATAAACTCCTCCTTATATTAATATTCAAATATCTATAACATAAAATTCAAATTCCAACAAAAAAGGCACTATCTTGTGTCAACTACAAGACAGTGTCTTATAAAAAGTATTATATACCAATATATATACAAAATCAAAATTTTTTTATTTTACACCTATAGCATTTATTTTATCTGGTTCTACTACAATAGTTTTTTCTGTGCCATCTTGAACAATTACAAAAGTTGCAGGTTCAGATGAAAATATATCTACTAATTGTCCCATATTAAAATCTTCAAAATTATCGACTACACTTTTACCATTGATGCTAATTAAACAATCACCTGTTTTCATACCAGCTTTTGCTGCTGGAGAATTTTCCGCTACATTTATAATAACTCCATTATCTTTAATTTCACGACTAGAAGCTATTCCATAAACGTAACTATCAAAAAATACACGTTTCACAGAATTTAATACTGCCTTTAATTCTTTGACATTATCATATTCTTCAATTTCATTAGTGCCATCAGCATAAATTCTTTCATATTTACTAGAAAGTGTCATTTCTACATTATTGCCTTTTTGCACCAATTCACAAATAATATCTTTTTTATCACGATACATAAATTTATTATTTTTATCTACAGTATCCACAACATTAAACAATACAATTGTATTATCATCTTTTTCTACTAAATTAGTTTTTGCTGAAAATATACTTATAGCTTTGACTATACCATGTTTCACTTGCTCGATATTTGTATTTTCAAATTCTTGATTAATACTACTAGCAAAACAATTAGCGGTAATTGCCATTAACAGCATGAATAAAACTAAAATCTTTTTCATTAAAAACCTCTCCTTAAAACTTTTAAATTTTAATCTTCAAAAGTTTTAGCAACTGTTTTTAGATAATCAACAATTGTCAAATGTTGTGGACAATGACCTTCACAACTTCTACATTCAATACAATCAGAAGCTTTCGCATGAGTTTTTATCATATCTTGATATTTCTTCTTACTGCCAGACGCCATGCCAAAACGTTTTTCATTATTATATAACTCAAAAACCTCTGGTATTTGAATTTGCATTGGACAATTTTCTTTACAATAATTACAAGCTGTACAAGCAATAGCTGTTGTATCATTGATGATTTTTGCCACTTTAAAAGTTGTTTCAATTTCTTCTTTAGTAAGCGGTTTAAAATCTTCCATATAACTTAAATTATCTTCTAATTGTTCCCATGTTGACATGCCAGAAAGCACCATAAATACATCATCTAAGCTACTAGCAAAGCGAATTGCCCATGAAGCCACTGACATTTTTTCATCTTGAGCTTTCAATAAATCTATACCAGCCTGCGGAATATTTACCAATTTACCACCTTTTATAGGTTCCATGACAACTACAGGTTTATGATATTTTTGACAAACTTCATAACACTTGCGAGATTGTACACTATCACTTTCCCAATCAAGATAATTTATCTGTAACTGTACAAACTCAATATCTTCGCCAATTTCAAGTAAAATCTTTTCCAAGAATTCTGCTGTATCATGAAAAGAAAAACCTAACTTTTTAATCTTGCCTTCCGCTTTCATTTGACGCACAAAATCCATAGATTTAAATTCTTTAACCTTTGCATAATTATCAACATCTAAACAATGCAATAAATAATAATCAAAATAATCCACACCACATTTTTCTAATTGTTCATCAAAAATACGTTTATTATCTTCTATGGATTTCAACTGCATTGTAGGCAATTTATCCGCCAATAAAAAGCTTTCTCGTGGATATCTTTTAACTAAAGCTTCCTTTACAAATAACTCACTTTGATAATTATGATACATATACGCAGTATCAAAATACTTAAAGCCTTTTGCCATAAAAGTATCAACCATTTTACAAAATTGCTCCATATCTACCTTGTTATTTTCCACATCAAGCATAGGTAAACGCATACAGCCAAAACCAAGTTTCTTCAAAATTTCCATAATCCCACTCTCCTAAAATATATTTATTTATAATTTTTCTAATACCATTTTTAAACTTCTGACTTTTTGTTCTGATGTTGGTAAATATATTTTTTTTCTTTTTCTCACTTCAAATTCTATTATTGGTTTTAATAATTTTTTAGCAAAAAGATTTTTATTATCAGAAGCAAACATATCTTTTAACATATCCCCTGACAATTTTTTACCTAGAGATTCAACAATATTTTCTACTTCTTTTTTATTCAATAAATAATCTGTTGCTAAATCTTTAAAATTATCTTCTATAATTCTAATCATTTCTACTGCATCATCTTCAATAAAGCTAGTTGCCTTACTTGCCGCTTTATTGCCTATAGTACCACCTACAAATGCACCAACTAAACCACCTACAAATGTTCCTATTCCAGGAACAACAGATCCCATTGCTGCACCTGCTGCAAATCCAGCGGCTCCACCGCCTACTGATGCTCCATTTTTTACAAGATTTTTAAATAATTGTTTTCCAGATATTCTTCCTCTAAAAATATTTATAACATCTGGTGCTGTTGTAACTACAACTGCTGCTACATTAGTTATAACATTTGATCTAAATAATTTAGCAGCATTATTCATTGCAGCCGCTCCATAAATATTAGTACCACTTTCTCTAAAGATATTTACTAATGTAGCTGATGCTTTCGGACCTATTAATTTAACTATATTTTGAGAAGTCCCCATCAAAACTGTATGCATACCTGCTTTTTCCAATTGACCTACTAAAATAGCTGAGGCAAATGCTGTCCCACCTATTCTTAATCCAGTAAATGTTGCTTTTTCCAATGCAATATCAAAACTATCTCCATTCCAAATAGAAACAGCAAAATTTATTGTTGCACTTATACCAAACGTAGTTGCTCCAACAATCATACCATTAGTCGCATCATATGCCAAAGATTCTATCGTTCCTGCTTTAGCAATATTTTTGGCTTGTTCATATGTAAAAGCTCCTTTTCTAACAATATCCGTTGCTTTTGTGGGATCACTAACTCCTGGAATCTGTCCACGACGAATACGTTCTTTCATTGCTTTTACTGCATCATCATATTTATCTGAAGGCACTTCAATCTGCATAGGTGCTCCATTGGGATTAACATATCTAAATCTACCATTTTCAAAACATTCACTAATGCACTTTGAACCACTGTTGCAATACTTAGATTGTATATTGACACCATCAACTATTCTATCCGCACCATTTTTTACAAAATCATCGCCTTTTAATACAGCACTTTTGCCATGAAGTAAATCATTCAAATGATTTGCTCTTTCAGCAGCAAAACCATGACCACGAGCCCCATTTAATTTAGCTTCACCATATAAAGTATTTGCATTACTTATATTTCCATATATTTCTCCAATAATATCAAAATCTTCTTCATCCATTTTTCTATATTTACTCATATCTTAATCACCGTACTTTATAATATTATTACTTTCTATATTATATAATATCTCCATTACATATTCATCAATAAAACTCTAATCTATTTTTTCTACAATAAATATAAGTACCTAAAACCTATTATAAATTATGCAATTTTTATTTATCATCTATGTATATTTTTACTTTTATAAAATAAGCAAAAAATAGTCAAAAAGTCAAAAATAATTATTGACATTTTGACTAATTCGAGTATAATAATAATTGTAAGGACGTTAAGAGATACAAAAGATAAGAAGTATCCCTTAAGATACTTACAAAATCCAAATTTTAATTTTATAAACTTACTAATAACAATAAATAAAAACGGACTTCATAGTCCGTTTAAATCAAAATCTAATTTGACTTTTTGACTTTATTTATTGCTTAATACATGGAGGTTGTTATTTATGTTTGGTTTAGTTCCATTTGCAAAAAATATTGCTAAAAGTGATGATGATTTCAATAAATTATTCGATGTTTTCAATGAACCATTCTTTCATGAACCATTTGCAAAAATGAATTCTTATGTAAAATCCTTTAAAGTCGATGTAAAAGATACTGATAAAACTTACGAACTCACTGCTGAATTACCAGGCATCGCCAAAGAAAATATTTCTCTTGACTACAACAAAGGTTATTTAACAATTAAAACAACTACTACAAAATCCACAGAAGAAAAACCTGCTGAAAATGCTGATGATAAAAATGAAAAACCTCAAGAAAAATATATTCGCCGTGAACGTTATGTAGGTGAAATGCAACGTTCTTTCTACATTGACGATATTGATGAAAAAAATATCAAAGCTTCCTATCAAGATGGTATCTTGACTGTAGTTTTACCAAAAGCTACTAAAGAAGAAACAACTACCCAAATTAATATTGACTAATTTTCTTTTAAATAAAATTTGACTTTTAAACTTTTAGGAGGTATTTATCATGTTTGGTTTAATTCCTACATTTACAAATAATCTTGCATCTAGAGACAATTCTTTCAAATCTATTTTTGATGTTTTCAACGAACCATTTTTCCAAAACGCATTTGCTCCAGTAAATTCCATGTTCAATGCATTCAAAGTTGATGTAAAAGATACAGATAATGCTTATGAACTCACTGCTGAATTACCAGGAGTAAAAAAAGAAAATATCGCTCTTGATTATCAAAATGGTTATTTAACTATCAAAGCTACAATACAAAATGAACAAAATCAGAATGAAGAAAGTAACTACATTCATCAAGAACGCTATTATGGCACAATGCAACGTTCATTCTATGTAGGTCAGATAGATAAAGCTAACGCTAAAGCTGAATATACTGATGGTGTTTTAAAAATGACATTGCCAAAACTTCAACCACAATCAACAACCACTCAAATTGATATAGATTAATATAAATTAGTCCTCCCTCCTGCAACTCCTTTAAAATTAAATACTTTATAAATTAAAGATAGCCTTTATACTTGAGAGATTATCTACTCTTAGTATAAAGGCTATTTTTATTATAATTGTTTATTAAAAGATTGCCTTATAATGTCCATTACTTTATCTACATCGCATATATCTTCTAAAAACAATTCTACATCACCATTGCCCCATCTTCCTAAATTAGTAACATCTTTACATATATTATATTCATCAATAACTTCATTAAATTTCATATTTACAGAAATTCGTAATCTATTTTTCTGAACTACGATATCTGCAAAATTAGTATCTAACTTATATGCTATATATAACTTTTTAAACTCTCGTCTTACTTCTGACGATAAATTCATTATACGCATATTTAATTTATCAAATAACATTTTAGTTGTTTTATTAAAATCATAACTATCTATTCCATACATTTGCTGTTTATCGTCATTTTTATATTTAACCAAAATATTTCTTTCTATAATTGGATATTTCCAAATAAGTAGAGCTTTTTCTACTAATATAGAAGCTCTTTCTTTTATTATTTTCTCATTCCATTCATTTTGTTTGACTACATAACTATTTAATCTTAAAGCACTTTCTTTAAAACCTCCATTCATTTCCATTTTTTCACTAAAAGATTTATTACTCATTTCTGAATTATAAGCTGTTAATGTCAAATTACCTATAGTATGCAAGTATTTCTTCTGAACCGTTTCATAATTTTTCCCTAACTCTTTTTTCCAAACATTTGATAAATTTTTTGTTTGTGGCATTATATGTTCTATCGTATAATTTTCAATATTTATAGGGGCTTTATTATTAAAATTTTCTAGAGAACTCAATATATAATTTCTTATTCTCATATGATATATATCTTTAACTTTTAATGCAGAAGAAAACTTTTCATCATTTGGAAAAATTTTATAATCATCTTTTAAAATAAAAAATGCTTTTATCGAATTTATATAATCATCTACGTTTATTTCATTTTTTAAAGTAGCAAAAGTTTTATTTAATGAATTAGTCGGTATATCACAAATATTTCTCCTAAAAACATAACTAATACATAATTTTATGATACTTACAAGCTCATCTTCATTTATCAAATTTCTTTCAAAATCATAATGTATTTTCAATAAAAAAGGAAAAGCTACTTCCATTTTTAAATATTTAATTTCTTTATATAGATTTATCAAATTTTTATTTGTACCTTGTTCAAATATCATATTAGTGTAATATCTTGCATACATATATAAATCTTTACATAAATCTTCTAAAGTGCTAAATTCACAGTTATTATTATACATTTTAAATTCTTCATAAATTTTATCTAATTTAGGTATTCTAGCTAATTTCATAGTTAAATAGTCTCTAAAAAATCTGTCCATTAACAAAGTTTGTTTTTCATATCTAAACAATTGTTCCATAGGACGCCAAATATTTTTATAAATATCTTTTTGCTGTTTATTATCTAATCCCATCAAAACAAAATTTCTAATTAAATCAGATTCAGATAATTCTTTACCTGTAGAATTTAAACTTTCAAAAATAACTTGTGGTTCATCACTTGTTCTATCTAAATTAATATTAACAATCTGTAATTTCCCTATTGCCTCATAAATATCTTGTAAGGATAAATCCATATTTTTTATATTACTAAAAAAATAATTATAATTACTTATTAATCTTGAATTTAAATTTTCATCTATCGGTCTTTTTTCAATAAGTGATATTAATATATCCTTATCCGTTTCTGTTAATAATAATTTATATTGACTATCATCATCCTCATCAGGATTTTTTAAAAAACTATTATTTATCTTTTTCCAATTTATACTTTTCTCTTCTCTATGTATAAAAGCATAATCTCTTAATGCTAATAATAATAACATTAATGTTGTAATCCTTTGTTGTCCATCAATTATAGTAAATTTAGACATATCACTTGGAGAATCATTCTCTGTAATACTAACAATAGAACCTACAAAATGACCATTTTTATTTTTCTTTTGCATATCTACTATATCAAACCAAAGTCGCTTACATTCTTCTACTTCCCAACTATAAATACGTTGATATACTGGTATAATATATTGTTTATCACCACTTAAAAATTTATAAATATTAGCTTTTCTAGCGTCCATTATAATCCTCTCTTTTCACATATAATACATAAGCTATTTTAAAATAAAACTTAAAACTTAACAACATAGTAAACCAAAAACATCTTTAGAGTTGACTATATCTTTTTATTTTCTTATAATCATATCAAAACATACTTTATAAAATTCAATTTTATAAATATATAAGGAGATAATTTTATGTCATCATCATTAACAACAAAAGCCCTATCAAAAATGGCTGTTTGCGTAGCTATCATCTGCATATCAGCTTACATATCTTTTCCTGTCACTGCTGTTCCCTTTACTTGTCTTACTCTAGCTATGTTATTATCAGCATTTTTATCCACACCAAAAGAAACACTAATCATCATGATTGTCTATACGCTAATCGGAGCTATCGGTCTTCCTGTATTCTCTGGTGGTGCAGGTGGTTTTAACTGTTTATTTTCCCCAACTGGTGGATATCTTTGGGGCTTCATCGTCAGCTATCCTATCGCTAGTTATCTAAAAGGAAATAAAAACTCCTTCAAAAACTTCTTTTTAGCAGGACTTGCTGTCATTCCCATCACTTATATTTTCGGTGTGGCTATGCTTTGCTTTATTATGAAACTTTCCATTTTAGAAGGCATCACCATTGGTGCTTTACCTTTCATACCTGGTGATATCATCAAGACTTTAATTGCTAGTTATGTTGCTGTTCGTTTACGCAAAAATTTATTTTACTAATCAAGGAAGTGAATATATATGATAAATAATAATTTTTTACAAGAAGGTATCTCACCTTCTTATTTTTTTCAATATGTTGATACCTTAACTAATCTAAATTTACATTCACTTGTAATCTATAAAGATAATAAATTGCTTTCTAAAGTTTATATTGCCCCTTATAATGAATACGAAAAACAGATTTTATTTTCTGTCAGCAAATCCTTTACAGCAGTTGCTATGATGTTTGCTCTCCAAGATAAATTATTTACATTAGATACCACAATTTATTCACTTTTAAAACACAAATTAAAATTTGAACCTACTGAAGATATTAAAAGCCTCACCATACATCATTTATTATCCATGACTTATGGTTTTATCGACAAAGAAATTCAAGATTTTTATCTAAAAGATGATTGGATTAATGAAGCATTTTCTTTAAAACTACAGACAAAGCCTGGCACTTCCTTCTTTTATAATAATCGTTGCCCATTTTTATGTAGTGCCATCATTCAAGAATTAACTGGCAAAAATCTTTTGACTTATCTACAAGAAAAACTCTTTTCTCATTTAAACATAACTAATATAAGTTGGGAAAAAAATACTCAAAACTACGATAAAGGCTCGTGGGGTTTAAGCTTGACCACAGAAGATTTAGCTAAATTTGGTCAATTTATACTCAATAAAGGCTCATGGAATAATAAACAATTACTAGCCCCAGAATACATTGAAAAATTACTCACAGTATATATAAATACCGATGATAAAGCTTTTCCAGATAGCAAATTAGGCTACGGCTATTATTTTTGGAAATGCCAACCAGAAAAAGCCTTTCGCTGTGCTGGTCTTTTCGGTCAATATTGCATTATCTTGCCCAAAGAAAATATGGTCATAGCTATAACTAGCAATGCTGAAAACGAACAAAAACAAGCTATTTTATCTGCTACATGGAAATTCTTAGCTCAAATAAAAAAAGATAATAAATCCTCTACTCAAGATTTATCATCTTTAAATAACTATCTTTCTAAGCTTCATTTACCATATTTACCTAATGACAATTCCATTACTCCCGAAATCTTTCAACAAGAATTTAAATTCTCTCACAATCCTCTAAATTTAAATTCTATTTCTTTCTCCCAAATTTCCCATGATTGCATCAGAATTAATATTACCTTAAACACTAGAAAATACAATTTGTTAGCTAAACTAAACGCTTGGCAAAAGAATAATACTAATTCCGAAAATGATAACTTTGATTCTTGTACAACAATTTTCTATGAAAACCCTTACGCCAACTATGGTTGGCAAAATAACAAACTAAATTTAAAATTAGTTTATAACCAAGGCATCTTCATTGATACCCTAGAATTTAACTACTACAACCACCAACTATACCTACATTACAACCCCACTCCATCTTTCATCATCAGAACAAAACCCCATTACCTCATATCCAATCCCATAAAATAACAAAAAGGCTAGAGTAACCTATACTCTAGCCTTTAATTTACACACTACAAAAATACAACACTAAACTAGTTCCGCATCATAAATTTTAGTGGTAACCGTAGGTTATTGAAAATAATTATTGCTGAATACGATTTTAGTCTGAATGTTTGAGCGTAGCGAGTTTCTAAGCGTTGTATGAAGCAATAATTATTTTCAAAACTAAAAATTTATCTGCGGTGGTTTTTAACATAGTTCTTAGTGCTTCAGCACTTTAGAAATATGTTATGCAATTTATTGTGATTTGGTTCGTTTCTTTGCCATCAAAGAAATGAACATATCTTATTTATATTATTTGCTTTTCATTGCATTTTTAACGCATAATTCTTTTTTAATATCCCATAATTTTTGAGATAAATCTACATAATAACGATGTGGATTTTCAAAGCGTTTTACTTCGTCCCATAAAGTTTCCACTTCTTTTTGGCAATATGCTTTTATTTCTTCTATAGATGGGCTTTCATATACACATTCACCATTTTTAAAAATAGGAACTTGCAATTCTCTAACAGTGAAATCAGTAAGAGTTTTTTGTTTCCATGTAGCATTTGGATCAAAAATAGTATGTTCTTTTGTTGTATCAATTGTTTCATCATATAAACAAAGTTCATCAGCGATAGCTTTGCCTGTTTCTTTATCATACAAACGATATACTTTTTTGAAATGTGGATTTGTTATTTTAGTAATATTTTCACTGAGTTTAATTTTTGGTACGATTTCACCATTTTCATTTTCAATAGCTACTAATTTATATACACCGCCAAACACTGGTGCAGATTTTGAAGTAATCATTCTTTCACCTACACCAAATACATCTATTTTGGCACCTTGCATTAATAAATCACGAATTAAATGTTCATCTAAAGCATTAGATGCTACAATTTTACAAGTTGTAAGACCTGCCTCATCAAGCATTTTTCTAGCTTGTTTAGATAAATAAGAAATATCTCCAGAGTCTAAACGAATTGCAAAATTAGTAATACCTTGTGGCACAAGCATTTCTTTGAATACGCGAATAGCATTTGGTACACCACTTTTTAAAGTATTATAAGTGTCTACTAATAACACTGCATTATGAGGATAAATTTCACAATAAGCTCTAAATGCTTTATATTCAGAATCAAACATCTGTACCCAAGCATGAGCCATAGTACCACTAGCTGGCACTTGATAGAGTTCATCAGTAAGTGTGCAAGCTGTTCCAGCGCAACCGCCAATATATGCAGCTCTAGCACCTTTTACCGCACCATCTGCACCTTGAGCACGACGAGAACCAAATTCTAACACAGGTCTACCCTGAGCAGCTCTTACTATACGATTTGCTTTTGTAGCAATAAGAGATTGATGATTTAAAGTCAATAAAATAAAAGTTTCTAAAATCTGTGCTTCAATAGCAGGAGCTTTGATAGTCATAATTGGTTCACGAGGGAAAATACAAGTTCCTTCAGGAACAGCATAAATATCCCCTGTGAATTTAAAATCAGCTAGATATTCTAAGAAATCTTCACTGAACATATTTTTAGAACGAAAATATTCAATATCTTCTTTATCAAAATGTAAATCTTTTATATATTCTATTACTTGTTGTAGTCCTGCTGCTATAGCAAAACCACCTTCATCAGGAATATTACGGAAAAACACATCAAAATACACATTTTTTTTATGTAAATTATTTTTTAGATAGCCATTTCCCATTGTAAATTCATAAAAATCACATAACATGGCTAAATTTTCATTTTTTGAATTCATAAAGAACTTCCTTTCAAAATTTATAACAAAAATATTATAAATTCCTCTCTATTATTAATATACTTCATTTCTTTTTACAAAAACAAAAGTTATATTCCTTAATATTATATAGCAAGCTGTATTTATTTTCTACTCTTTAAATAAAAATAATCTGATTTTTACAAATACATCAATATAAATAAAAAAGAATTCCATAATATTATAGAATTCTCTCTTATTTTCTCATATTTATTAAATATTATTTAATATTTTCAGCTTATCTAGCAAAAACACATTTGCCATTAATATAAGTTTTATTAACTTTTACCTTATCAACATCTTGAGGATTTATAGCAAAAATATCTCTATCAAGTGTTATGAAATTTGCTTTATATCCTGTTTTCAATTGACCAAGATTTTTAAAACCTGCAATTTGCGCTGATTTTTTTGTATATAAAATTATAGCAGTTTTCATATCTATGATTTGGTCATCACCACAATCTGTATCATCATATGCTTTTCTCGTAACAGCTCCTTTGATACAAACAAAAGGATCAGAAGGCACTGCCCATGATGTTGCTGGTGCATCAGTAGAAAAACATAGATTTACTTTTTGCTCTAATAAAGATTTTATTGGATAACATTTTTTCATGATATCTTCGCCCAAATTTTGTAGATAACTTTCTATCTCTGCATAAAGGAAAATAGGTTGAGTTACAAAACCAATATTTTTTTCTACGGCTTTATCAATACTATCTTGACTAGGTAAAGTAATATGTTCAACTCTTACATATGGTCTGTCTTGATTGAGCCAATCTTTTTCTGCATAAACTCTATCCACCACGCGTTTTATGGCATTTGTTCCCATAGCATGCACAGATAATTGACATTTATTTTGCTTACAAAAATCAATTGCAGTCTCTAATTGTTCATCAGAACATACACTTATACCGCAACTATCGCTATTTAAATAAGGCTTATCCATCCACGCAGTTTTACCAGATACACTGCCATCACCAATTAATTTCAATCCAGCAACAAATACTTGATTGTCATTATTTTGCTTTTCCTTGCTAATAGCAAAATCCTTGTCATGCATAAAGAAATCCCACATATAATACATAGAAACTTCTTGCTTAAAACCTTTTGCTATTGCTTTTTTATAATAAGTATAATTATCGGATTTATCCAAATTGCCCATATCACAGACAGCCACTATACCTTGTGAAGTCAATAAATCGCCTAAATCCACTAAATTCTGCACCTTTTCAGCTTCATTTAATTCTGGTATATAAGGCAAAACTAAATTTCTCGCATTTTCTTTTAAAACACCTGTAGGCTCGCCGCATTCATCACGTTCAATTTGCCCGCCTTCTGGATCTTTTGTATTTTTATCTATTCCTGCTAAAGCTAATGCTTTACTATTTACACATCTTATATGACCACAAGTGCGAATGATTGCCACAGGAAAATCTTCTGTTCCTTCATCTAAATCCCAACGAGTTATAGAACGTTTTTCAGCGAATTTCCCTTCATCATAACCCCAGCCCAAAATCCATTCATTCTTATTATCTTTTTTCAATTGTTGAGCTTTTGTTTTTATTTCTGCAATCAAATCTTTTATAGAATTCACCTTTGGAGGTAGTGCTGATATTTCTTTACTAAAATCAGCAAGCATTACAGGGTGCATATGTGCATCTACAAATCCTGGCAATACGCAAGCATTATTTAAATCTATTATCGGATAATCACAAGTTGGTCTATCTTCTTTTTTCCCAATCCATTTTATATAGCCATTTTCCACAATCATACTATCAGCATAAAGATTATCTTCATTTGATGTAAAAATTCTTCCATTTTCATAAATAAAATTATTTTCTTCCATAAAATATGCTCCAAATATTAATTCAAATTAATTATCCCAAACTTCGTAAGCAATACTTTCTTTTTTCTTAAATTTATAGACAACAGCACCTACGATGTAACCCAAAATTGTAGGAATAAGCCATGCAAAGCCTTGTTTAGCTAATGGAATTTGATTGATGATATTCATTAAACCAGAAATATCTATATTCACTAATCCTGTCATCACTGCTAAATTTAAAGCATCAAATAATGACATAACAAAAGCTGCCCAAACAGCACCTTTCCATGCACCATCATTTGGCACCCATTTTTTACCTAAACCTAAGAAAGTCAATACTACTGACATTGGAAATAAAATCATAAAAATAGGGCCAGATATTTTAAGTACATTGCTAACACCAAGACAAGAAATCATAAAAATAGCAATAGTAATCATCAAAGAAGCCTGTCTATAGGAAATTTTACCTTTAAACCATGCTTCTACCCATTGACCAGCAGTAGCTATCATACCTATAGCAGTAGTCAAGCAAGCCAAAATAACAGCAACAGCTAAAATAAAACTACCTTCATAACCTGCTAAATTTTTCACTAAATCAGTGAGCAAAAATGTAGCATTTACATCTAAACTATAATAATTTACACCTTGAGCTCCTAAATATGCTAAGCCAGCATAAACAACAAATAATAAAGTAAATCCTACTAAAATAATACCGAGCATCATTTTATTATATTCTTGTTTATTACAATAACCTTTTTCACGAAAAGCAGTGATAAACATACCTGCACAAATAATACCTGTACCTACATCACCTGTATTATATCCTGTAAAAAATCCATTCAAAAATGACTCTTTGGCTGTAGAAATAGAGCTACTATGTAATGTATCGATAGGATTTACAATGGCTAATACAACAATTGCCAATAAAGTAATAAGTAAAGCTGGTGTCAAATAATTGCCTACTTTATCAATAACAGTGGAACGGTTCATAGCAAAATAATATGATATTGCAAAAAATATAGCTAAAAAAATAATTCTCGCCATGAATGGCAATTCACCAAAAATTCCTTGCATACCAGACTCGAAAGCAACACCGCCACATCTAGGTATAGTACCAAAGATAACAACTAATAAACCAAGTCCCATATATAAATAATGCCACCAACTATTGATATGTTTCATCATATCTTGCAGATTATATCCTACATTACCTACAGAAGCTAAAGCCATCATAGGAAATAAAATTCCTGTAAGTGCTAAACCAATAATTGCCCAGCCAACTTGTTCACCTGATACTAAACCTATAATTGGTGGAAAAATCAAATTGCCTGAACCAAAAAAGATGGCAAACATCGCAAAACCCATAACTAAAATATCTTTTTTCATATTTTTCTTCATCTATCGACCACTCCTCTTTTAAGTTTTATTAATTAATTGCATTTATCTTACATCTTTATCGTATAATTATACCAAAGTTATTCATATTGTCAATGATATACGCAATATAATAAACACTCTATATTTTTTCTTTTTATAATATACATTTGTATTTAAAATTTTATTTTTCGTAACATAATCAAGATTTTAAGATAAAAATTAAAATCATTTTTTTCAATCATCAAAAATCTAAAATAAAAATCTATGTTAAAGTTCATCATACTAATACATCTTATCTGCAAAATTATACTTGCTGTCTTCAAAATCACTAAGTATTGAAGTCCATTTTAGAAAATGATATAATTATTTTATTGTGGATATAGCCACCAGTATTAATTAGCTGGTGGCTATTCTTATCTTAGTTATTTAATTACAATTCAATTTATTTTTAGAAAGGATGTATCTTTTGTTAAATCATAAACAATTATTATATAAAATTTTACCTTATGGCTGTCAGATGAATTTTTCTGATGGTGAACGCTTCGCAGGTCAATTAGAACGCATGGGCTATAAACCTGCCGAAAAATTAGAAGACGCTGATATTATCATCATCAATACTTGCTGTGTTCGTGAAAGTGCCGAAAAGAAAATTTACGGCAAAATTGGCGAAATCAAACATTTAAAACAACAAAAACCAGATTTAATCTTAGGTATCACTGGTTGTATGGCACAAAAAGATGGTGATGCTATCTTCAAAAAAGCTTCTCATGTAGATTTTGTCCTTGGCACAAATAAAATGTATGATTTACCTGCTGTATTAGAAGAAATTTTTGCTTCTCGTGGTCATATTGTCAAATTAGCTGGCGATTATGATATGCCACCAAATGTAGAACCAGCAGAAAATAATTCTCTATTTGCTTTTGTTCCTATTATGTATGGTTGCAATAATTTCTGTACTTATTGTATCGTTCCTTACGTTCGCGGTCGTGAACGCAGTCGTGCACCACAAGAAATCGTTGCAGAAATAACAAAACTTGCTCAAAATGGTGTAAAAGAAGTTACTTTACTCGGTCAAAATGTTAATTCCTACGGAAAAGATAGAGATGATGCTGACTTTGCCGATTTACTTGCTATGGTAGATAAAATCGAAGGCATTGAACGTATTCGCTATATGACTTCTCACCCTCGTGATTTAACAGATAAAGTTATCGAAACTATAAAAAATAGCAAACATATCTGCGAACATTTCCATTTACCAGTTCAATATGGTACAGACAAAATGCTCAAAGCTATGAATCGTGGTTATACTACAGCTTATTATAAAGAACTTGTAGCTAAAATCCGCAGTCAATTCCCTGAAGCTAGTTTCACTACTGATTTAATCGTAGGTTTCCCTGGCGAAACAGATGAAGATTTCGCTCAAATGCTCGAATTCTTAAAAGAAATTCGCTATGACGCTGCTTATACATTCTTATATTCCAAACGTTCTGGTACACCAGCAGCTACTATGGAAAATCAAGTTCCTCAAGAACTCAAAAAAGAACGTCTCCATAAATTAATGGACGCTCAAAATGAAATCAGCTTAGAAATAAATCAATCTTTATTAAATAAAACAGTAGAAGTAATGGTTGAAGGCCCTAGTAAAACTGAACCAAATGTTTATACTGGTCATACTCGCACTAATAAAATTGTGCTTTGGGAACATAAAGATGAACAAATCGGCGATTTAGTTAAAGTAAAAATCACACATCCACAGACATGGGTATTAAAAGGTGAATTGGAGGCGTAAATTTTGAAACTCACTCCAATGATGCAACAGTATCAAACTGTAAAAAATGCACACCCAGACCAAATATTATTCTTTCGTCTAGGTGATTTTTATGAAATGTTTTTGGACGATGCTATACTCGTTTCCAAAGAATTAGAACTCACGTTAACTAAAAGAAGTACAGCAGGTGATGGCATTCCTATGTGTGGAGTGCCTTATCATGCTGCTGAATCTTATATCAATAAATTAGTAAATAAAGGCTATAAAGTAGCTATTTGTGAACAAATTGGCGATCCTAAAGCAAAAGGACTTACAAAACGCGAAGTCATCAAAATCGTAACTCCTGGTACAGTGATGAATGAATCAGCTTTGACTAGCAGTAAAAACAATTATATAGCTTTAATCTATGAAGAAAATCATGCTATTTATTTAGCTGGGGCTGATATCTCCACTGGAGAATGCTTCTATAGTATTTATGATGGCCCTGACCGTTGCCAATTATTATTTGACGAACTTTATCGCTTGATGATGCCAGAATTATTATTAATTAAGCCTTTTTCTTATGAACGTGAATTAAAAAATTTCTTATCTCTCCGTTTAAATAATTGCTTAGTTAATGAATTAACTGAAATCACATCACAAGTCGAAGACCTCATGCTCCAACATTTTGATGTGCATAATCGCCCAGATAATAAAATCGCTCACAAGGCAATCGCTACTTTACTTGAATATTTACATGAAACAGTAAAAACAGATTTAACTCATCTGAATAAATTAACTTATTTAGACTCTTCAAAATCTCTATTTATTGATACCTATACTTTGCGCAACTTAGAAATAACTCGCAATCTTCGCGATGGTGGCAAAAAAGATACATTATATGATGTTTTAGATTTCACCAAAACAGCTATGGGTAGCCGTCTTTTACGTAAATGGCTAGAATATCCATTACTTAGCCCTAAAAAGATAAATGACCGCTTAGATGCTGTAGCTAATCTTGTATCTGATTTTTCCTTGCGTAATAATCTTCGTGAACAATTAAAAGAAATCTATGACTTTGAAAGATTATTGACTCGTATGGAAGTCGGCACAGCAAATGCTCGCGATATGAATGCCCTAAAATCTTCATTATATGTATTGCCTGCTATAAAAAAATCCTTAGCTAAAGCCACTGCTAAATTATTAGTAAATATTCATCAAAAGATTTCTACCTATGATGATTTAGTAGTTCTAATCGATAAAGCAATCGTTGAAGATCCTAGCTTCTCTATCCGTGAAGGTGGCTTCATCAAAGATGGCTACAATCAAGAATTAGATGAATACCGTAATATCGCTAAAAACAGCAAACGTCTTTTACAGCAAATGGAAGAAGACGAAAAAAATAAAACTGGTATCAAATCCTTAAAAATCGGCTATAACAAAGTATTTGGCTATTATATTGAGGTCCGCCATAGCTCCACAGAAATGGTACCTGAAAATTATATTCGTAAACAAACTTTAGCCAATGCTGAACGCTATATCACACCAGAACTCAAAGAATTTGAAACTAAAATTCTCGGTGCACAAGAAAAAATTGTTCAATTAGAATATAATCTCTTTACAGAACTTCGTGATATCTTAAAAACGAAAATAAGCTCCATTCAAAATACCGCTCATGAAATAGCTATTTTAGACGTTTTAGTAAGCTTAGCTCAAGCAGGTGATGAATATAATTACATTCGTCCAAAATTATTAGATGATGGCACTATCCATATCAAAGATGGTAGACATCCTCTTGTTGAACGCATTTTAAATCGAGATTTATTCGTGCCAAATGATACCCATTTGGATAATGATCAAAATGAAATCATGATTATCACTGGCCCTAATATGGCTGGTAAATCAACATATATGCGACAATCTGCTCTACTCACATTGATGACACAAGTAGGCTCTTTCATACCTGCTCGTGAAGCTTCAATTTCTCCTGTGGATAAAATTTTTACACGTATAGGTGCTAGCGACGATTTAGTCAGCGGACAAAGTACTTTCATGGTAGAAATGAATGAAGTATCTCATATTCTAAAATACGCTACAAATAAAAGTCTTGTCATTTTAGATGAAATTGGACGCGGTACAAGTACGTACGATGGTATGAGTATTGCTCGTGCTGTTATTGAACATATACGCGACCATATCGGAGCTAAAACTTTATTTGCTACGCATTACCATGAACTAACTGACCTAGAAGATGATGTTCATGTAAAAAATTATTGTATTGCCGTAAAAGAAAAAGGCTCTGATGTAACCTTCTTACGTCGCATTATTCGCGGTAGTGCTGATAAATCATATGGTATTCATGTTGCTAAATTAGCTGGATTACCTCAAGAAGTTGTCAAACGTGCGGAAACAATTCTCATTGATTTAGAAAATACAGCTCCAACTAAAGAAAAAACTATTATTTCTAAAAATAATTCTGACAAAGACAATATAGATACTACACTAAAACAAGATATAGCTATCACAAATGACACTACTTCAGAAATAAATTATCTTCAAGATAATCAAGAAGATACTGAAACAGCTGATTATCAAGAAAAAACACCAACTTTAACTGCTAACCCAACTAAAAAATTGAAATTCATGCAAGTAGCAGAAATGCCAACTTTATTCGGCGTAAGTATAAGCACTCAATTAAAAGAATTAGATTTAATGAGTATGACACCACTAGACGCCATGAATAAATTATACGAATTGCAACAACAGGCAAAACAAGAGGAGTGATATTATGACTTCTATTCATATTTTAGATGATATCACTGTCGATAAAATAGCAGCTGGTGAAGTTGTCGAGCGACCAGCTTCTGTAATTAAAGAACTTGTAGAAAATTCCATAGATGCTCATGCGGATAAAATCGAAGTAGAAATCTTAGCTGGTGGAACATCTTTTATACGCGTTACAGATAATGGCGATGGTATGGATAATCCAAATGCTAGACTAGCTATCTTGCGTCATGCTACTAGTAAAATCAAACAGGTAGATGATTTGATGTCTATAGATACTCTAGGTTTCCGTGGTGAAGCCTTGCCATCTATCGCTGCTGTATCAAGATTTAATTTGATTACACGTCGCCCACAAGATGATTTAGGCACTACTATAAAATTAACAGGTGGCCGCATTGATGAAATTGAAGATATGGGCTGTAATATTGGTACTACTATCAAAGTAGAAGATTTATTTTTCAATGTACCAGCTCGTAAAAAATTTCTCAAAACCACTACCACAGAAGCAAATAAAATAAATGATTTTATCATAAAATTAGCTTTATCTAAGCCTAATATTGCTTTTAAATTGATTAATAATAATAAAATAGCTATCACTACCCCAGGTAATGGCTCTCTATATGATGCTATTGAATGTATCTATGGTGCTAAAGTCAGCGAAGAATTATTGCCCATCGAAGCTATAACGGACGATATCAAAGTAACAGGCTTCATCTCTAAACCTGCTATTATCCGCAGTTCTCGTTCTTGGCAAACATTCGTCATCAATGGTCGCGTAGTCAATAGTAGAATTATTTCCAAAGCAATCGACAATGCTTACCATTCGTTACTGCCAAAATCTGGATATCCATTTGTTATTTTAAATATTGAAATCAACAAACGAACTATTGATATCAACGTACATCCTCAAAAAGCGGAAATAAAATTTGAAGATGAATCCTTATTATTCAAGACTATATATCACGCCGTTTTAGAAGCTGTTAAACCTAGTGATAATCAATCTTTAAGTGATTTTGCTATTCCTGTAACAGATAAAGCATTGCATATTGAAAAAACAGTGCCTGAACAAATCAATATGGATTTACCTGAAGACAATCCATCTACTCCATCAAATTCATTTAAACAAAATTCAATTAACCATATACCATCATTAAAAAATAATACAACTCCTTTAACAGCAGATTTAAATAAATTTCGCCAAGCAAGAGAAACACTTCATCCTAATTTATCTAATCATCACAGCAATACTGTTAAAGAAACTGCTATTCAAGATTACCAAACAAATGCTACTACAAAACCTCAAACAGATATAAATATTTCATCTAGCGAAAACTCGACAGATTGTCAAAATTCTACTCAACTATTAAAAGAAGCTGTCAACCTAACTCCAATTGGACAAATTGATGCTTGCTTCATTGTTGCTCAAGGCCCTAATGGAGGAATGTACATCATTGACCAACATGCTGCACATGAACGCATCTTATACGATAAATTTGCTAAACAAACTGAGCGAATTCATGTTCAACCATTATTGATGCATTTATTTTTAGATGTAAATAATAGTGAATTAACTCTAATTGAAGAAAATCAACAAATTTTATATGATTTAGGCTTTAACGTGGAATTAGCAGGACAAAATCAAATCCGTTTAAAAGAAGTTCCTGCTGATATAAAACCACAAGAAAGTGAAGATATTTTCCGTGAAATTTTAATTTCACTTTCTCAGTTGCACACACCTACTCCTCAAGAAATCCGTCATTCCTGTTTAGCTATGACAGCTTGCAAAGCAGCTATCAAAGCAGGCGATATCTTAAATATCACACAGATGAAAATAATCTTAAATGAACTCGCACAAACGACTTTACCATACACCTGCCCACACGGCAGACCAACCATCATAAAATTTAGTACTTATGATTTGGAAAAGATGTTTAAACGAGTACAATAATAAAAAAAGCCCCTAATAGGGGCTTTTTTTATATCAAAAATTAATTTTATTTATAAAAAAATCACCTTAAGAATTTACTATATTAAAAATTACTGATACAATTAGTATTAATTAACTAAAAATTTTTATTTGGGAGGTATATTGTTTTATCTATTTTATTAACTTTAGTTAATTTTTATTAATTATTAAAACTAAAATATACAAAGTAATATATATGTTTTTTATTAATTATTTAATTACTATTATTACATCAATCGCTATATTAATTATTTAATGTTTTTTATGAAATGATACTTCATAATCATTTGCTAATTTAAATATATTAGGAACTTTTATCTGTATTACAAAAAACATAACAATAATTTATTATGTCTTGAAAATAAATTTGTAAGGAAGTGATTTATAACTATATTATAAAAATAAATATATATTACGTAAAAAAATAAATTTATTAATTAAGAGGAGTTATATATGTTTTTTCTAGATAATATAATTACAATTATAACAATAATATTAATGGTAGTTGCTTGGTGGCTTTTTTATGGAAAAAAGTTTTTTCAAAACCTTAAAGAAAATCCTTATTTTGAAAATGATGCTTCACAAGCATTTGCTAGTTTAGGGGTATTAGGGACTTTTATTGGTATTACATTTGGTCTGTTGTTTTTTGATACACATAACCTCGAAAAAAGTGTACCAGCTTTATTAGATGGTATGAAGTCTGCCTTTTTTACTTCTATCGTCGGTATGGCTGGTTCATTAGGAACAAAATGGTGGCAAAGAAAAAAACAAAAAGAATATGACTTATCTCAACCATTAGATGAAGTCGATGAAAACGCTACTATTGCTACATTAATAGAATATTTGCAAGAAAAAAATATTGAAACCACAAAATTTAATACTCAACTAATACAAACGCTTCAAGAGCAAAATATACATAACACTAATTATCATGAAGAAAAAATCAAATCAGATAAACATCTTCTTGATGCAATTAATACTATGAGTAAATCTATTTCTGGTGAAAGTGATACAACATTACTATCACAATTAAAAAACTTAAGAATTGCTATTATTGATGAAGAAAAAGAAACTCGTTCAGAAATACAACTTATGCGTGAAGGAATGATATCTGCTTTCAATGAATTTGCTCATCAAATGGCTGAAAATAATTCAAAAGCATTTATTAAAGCTTTAGAAGAAACTATTAAAGATTTTAATACTAAGATTCAAGAACAATTTGGAGAAAACTTTAAGCAACTTAATATTGCTGTAGGTAAATTACTTGTATGGCAAGAAGAATATAAAAATACTATTGTTGAAGTAACAGAAAATCAAAAAGTGATTTTTGAAGGTATTGAACAAGCAAAATCTTCATTAAAAGATATGGCAAATAATTCATATAGTATACAAGAATCTGCCCAATTATTATCAAATATAATTTTAACAGCTCAAAAATATCAAGAAGAATTACTTATTTCCTTAAATACACTAGTAGAAATTTCTAAAGAAGCAAAACAATTCATACCTGCATTAAATGAAACATTGACACAAGCTACTAATAATATAACTATGTCATCTTCTTTAGCTCATGAACAGATAGCTAAACTACATAATTTAGCTCAAGAAAATATGACAAAATCTATACAGGAAACAACAGAATTAGCTCAAAAAGCTATTCAAAATATCGATTACTATTTAGCAACAACTCAAAATAGTATCAATAAAACATCTGAACAAATATCTTCTTTATCAAATAAAGCAACTGAAAGTATAGATCAATACTTAGGAAATGTAGTTAATAATCTAGAGCATCATGATACTATATTACAACAATCATTTAATGCAACTAATAAAGCAATTGAAAATACTACATCTACACTTGAAAAAAATGTAACTGATTTCCATAAAGATTTAAAAAATAAACTAGATGATGTCAATATTAAATTTAAAGATAACCTTAATGATTTAAATAATAAAACTAACCATATAATTGAAAAACAAATCAATGTTATGAATGAAAATATTGAAAAAATATCTATTTCTGCCATAGAAAAATTAGACAAAGATATTCAAAATATGCTAAAACGACTAAAAGATATTTCCGATAACATGATTAAAATGATTAATACTCATGAAAGTGAATTAAATAATGCTTTTGATAAAACAAATAGAGCTATAAGTGCTTCTACAGATAAATTAGAACGTAGTGCTTTAGAAGTTACACAAAATATTTCTGATAGATTAGTAGAAATGAATAAACAAAACACAGAAGCACTTCGTAAAACTACAGAAAATGTAAATAAAAATCTTGAAGATGTTATGGGTGAATCAATGAAACAATTTGCTAATCAATTAGCTTTAATCTCAAATAAATTTGCCCAAGATTATACTCCATTAGCAGAAAAATTAAGAGAAGTAGTACAAATTAGCAGAAGAATATCTTAAGTATGGTGATGTTTTATTATGCAAAAACGTAAATTTAAAGTTACTGAAAATTATTGGATGTCTGTTTCTGATATGATGTCTGCATTAATGATAATTTTCTTATTTATAGCAATTGCTTTTATGATAAAAGTACAACAGCAACAAGATGCTATGAATCATCTCATTATTGATTATAGAGATGTAAAAGTTAACATCTATAACGATTTATATAATGAATTTAAAAATGATTTTTCAAAATGGGATGCAGAAATCGATCCACAAACATTATCTATAAGATTCCAAGAACCTGATGTATTATTTGAGGCTGGTTCTAAAGAAATAAATCCAAAATTCAAATCCATATTAGATGACTTTTTTCCTCGATATATTGCAATACTATCTCAAAAATATGGAGATGATATTCAAGAAATTCGTATAGAGGGACACACTTCATCTGAATGGAATGATCAACATGGTACAATGGATGCTTATTTCAAAAATATGGAACTTTCACAGGCTCGTACAAGAACTGTACTAGAATATACTATTACTCTTCCAGCCGTTACTAATCAACAAGAATGGTTAATTGAAAAAATTACCGCCAATGGGCTTTCTTATAGTCAAAGAATAAAAGAAAATGGTGTTGAAAATCCTGATAAATCTCGTAGAGTTGAATTTAGGATTAGAACAAAAGCCGAAGATACAATGGATGAATTAATAAAGGATAGATTCGAATGACTTTACTTAGAAATATAAATTTTTCTGATATATTTAGCGATATAAGAGACAATATGAATATTGATAATAAATTAATAGTCGATAAGAATTTTGGTAAATTTTCATTTAATACAGATTGGGAAACTATCGAAATATCTGGTATAACAATTACTCCATTAGATAAAAATTTCTCAATTAAAAATAATGAACTATTTTATAAAAATACTAAAGTTCTATTATATATACGTGATCAAGCTATGTATGGACAACCTGAAGATGCTTTAAAAAATTATAAATCTGCTTATAAATTTCATTTGTCTTGGTGCCAAACATTACAAACTATGTTTAATAGTGGAAAATATGAAAAATATGTCGTTTCAACTAGACAAGATGATGTACTTTTAGTTCGAGCAATTGGAAGTAATAATAAAGTATATGAATCTGAACAAAAACTTCATGTTTGTAGATATTGCTTAAGTACATTAAATTATAAAGGATATAGATACGCCACTAAATCACAAAAAGATAAAATTTATAATGAATTTTCATTAAAAGAATTTTTTAATGTGCAAAACAGCGATTATTCTTTCCACGATATGCCTAAACATGATGAATATAGTGCAAAAACTAATATTTATCCTGACAATTGGGAGCATGTTTCTGAATTACACAGGAAATTATGTCATTATCGATGTGAACGCTGTGGTAAAGATTGTTCACATGATCATAAATTACTACATGTCCATCACATAAATGGTAATAAACAAGATTTACGCCAAACAAATTTGATTGCGTTATGTCGTGAATGTCATATACAAGAACATCCTCATATGAGAAACTTATATTAAAATAACAAAGGACGTGTATCTTATGTTTAAACAACTCAAAAGGAAAACTGCCATTATTTTATTAACTTTAGTTACTTTATTGATGACCTTAAATATAGCAACAGCTACAACTTATATTGGTTCGTCTCAAAGCAATAAATTTCACTATACAGATTGTCGCTGGGCTAAAAAAATCAATCCTGGTAATGCCATATATTTTAGTAGTCGTGAAGAAGCTTTTAGCTATGGCTATGTACCTTGCAAAGTATGTAAACCATAAAATATTAATTTTAGTCAATTAAATTTTTAATTAAGACTTAGTTTTTCATTTAATAAACTAAGTCTTTTTATTTTTTATTAATCATTTTCAAAAATTTAATTGAATTATTAGAATAAAACGAATATACTTTAAATAGTACATTAGTTTATACTTAGACAAAAACAAAATAAATATCCCTTTTTCTAACAAATCGCTTAAGACTATTAATAAATTTCAAAGGAGTGTATATCCACAAAGATTAATTAAATAAGTATTTCACTAAAATGACAATTAAACATATTATTTTCAAGCTAACTAATGTACTAATCAAGAAGCTAATCTTTTAGAGAAATTTTTAATTATTAATGTTGATAAATCATCAAATATAAATTATTTGCAATTAATCATTCTCTATTAAATTCTAGTGATATTCTATTTTATTAATCTAAATAATATTACGCTAAGCTTCCAATGAAATTTACTAAAAAGTTATGAAAAGAGATGAATATTATCATGGAGAACTCTAACAAACAAGCACCAAACTTTTTAACTAAAAAATTAATCAATTTCGGTGATGCTCACAAGGAACAAACAGATTTATATCTTGCTAATATAAAACAAGATAAATTTTATAAAAAAGATTCATTTATCATCATTACATGGCTTTTATTTTATCCACTAGGTATCTTCTTAATGTATAAATATAGTCTCAAGCTAAGAAAATTTAGACATTTATTTAATATCGTACCTTTAATTGTAATTGCTCTAGCTAACAAAACCATAGCTATGATTTTAGGTTTATGTATACCTTTTATCTTCATTCCTATTTTTACCATCAGCCTTTTTTATTGCTTAGTTAGAACAAGATATTTCATGCCTTCTTGTGCAGGTATTATTGCAAGTTGTATCGGATTTTTAGTATTTACATTCTTTCATATTTAATAATTAACAAATAAAAAAGCTATTTGAGCATATATCCATTTTTTAGGATAATCTCAAATAGCTTTTTTATTAATCTTTAATCATTTTATTTATCAGTCATCATTGCCAAACATAGCCATAATCATCTGTAAAAGTCTTAAAATCTCGATATAGAGCCATACAAGAGTTAAGAGTAAACCAAATGCACAGAAGTATTCATAGTACTTCGGAGCCCCATAAGCTACAGCTTGTTCAATATTATCAAAGTCTAAAAGCAAATTAAATGCTGCTACACCTGCGATAATAAAGCCAATCGCTATACCAAAAATACCACTTGTTGGCATCATATGGAAACCGAATAAACTTGCAATGATATTCACGAAATAGAAAATCGCTACAGCACCTGTCATGGAAATAATCACAGAACGCACTGTTTCTGTAACTTTTATAATACGTGTTTTCCATAAGACAAGCATAAAAATCATTGTAGCCAAAGTAATTCCTACTGCAATAGCAGAAATACCAAAATACATTCTTTCAAATTGAGCAGAAATAATACCAAGCACTGCACCTTCAAAAACGGCATAGCCAGGTGTTGTCATTGGTGCTAAATGTGGTTTAAAGCAAGTAACAAGTGTTAAAACTACACCCACAATCATACCTAATATCAATACACCATAAGCAGCTGGGCTATTGGCTAAAAATACACCTGAAGCAATTGCTGATGCAATAGTAACAAGTGTCAAGCCAAATGCCTTTGTAATCGTACCTTTCAAAGTGGCAGGAGAATCTACATATTCCGTAGACGCCTTGCCTATTATTTTCATAGCTGGATTTGCCATTAAAATCCTCTCCTTAAACATACATAAATTCTTTCTTTTTATTATATCATACTATTTTATAGTAGAATAGGTAGGATTTATTAAATCTATATTAAATTTAAATCAAAAATTCATGCATATCTATTCAGGAAAATTATATATTAGTTAAGTATCTTTAGATATACTTAATTTTTTAACTTATAGCTTTTGTACTACTTCTAACAATCAATTTAGGTTCTAAAATAATGATTTTACTATCTATATTTTCCTCACTATTTACTAATTGATTAATTACTTCTGTTGCCTTTTGTCCAATTGCATCTATCGGTTGACGAACTGTTGTCAAAGGAACTTCTAATAATGACGCAAACGCAATATCATCATAACCCACAATAGAAATATCTCTAGGTACTATTAAATTATGTTCTTTAATACTAGCTAATGCCCCCATAGCCGAGAAATCATTTGCTGCAAATACTGCCGTTATATTTTTCGCTAATAAATTATCACAGCCTATTTTCCCTTTTTCAAAAGAATAATCTCCTTCAAAAATTAGATTTTCATCTATTTTTATGCCATTATCTTTCAATGCTTGTTTATAGCCTGCTAGTCTTTGTCGTGCATCATCTAAAATTAAAGGCCCAGTTATACAGCCTATTTTTTTATGCCCTAATTTTATCAAATGTTCTGTCGCCAAATATGCACCTTGCAAATGATCAACACTGATTTTATATTTACCGATATCAAACATATCACGGTCAATTAGACAATATGGTATCTTATTATCCTCTAAAAAATTTATGGTTTCTTCAACTTCTTTTTCCGTGCTATTAGCTGCCATACTTAAAAAGATACCATCGACCATATAATCACAGAGCATTTTTAAATGCTTTAGCTCTTGTTTATGATTATTATCTGAATTACAAATCAATAAATTCCAGTCGTATTTATGACACTCATCTTCTAAAACTTTAGCTGTATATGAAAAAAACTGATTTCTAATATCCGGTAATACAAAACCAATAATATTGCTTTGCTTTTTTACTAAGCCTACAGCCATCTTATTTGGTCTATATCCCATTTCTTTTACAGCTTTAGCAATGATTAATTTTGTTTCTCGAGGAATATGATTTGCTTTATCATTTAATACCAAAGAAATTGTTGTAACTGAAAAACCCGTTTTTTGTGCTATATCCTTGATAGTAACACGTGACTTCATATTTATTCAAACCTTTATTATTTATTTATAAATATTATAGAAAAAATGTTTTTTCAGTTCAATCCACTTCTGCAATTTTAGGAATAGAAATGCTTGCTCCTTTTCTTGATACTGTAATTGAAGACGCTTTGCTTGCTTTTTGTAAACTTTCTTCAATAGATTTACCTTGTTGTCTTAAAGCAATGAAATATCCTGTAAAAGTATCTCCAGCAGCTGTTGTATCTACAGCATCAACTTTATATGCAGGTTGAAAAATATTTATATCTTTATGACGATAATATGCACCTTTATCACCAAAAGTTAAAATAATTTCTAATTCAGGATATTTGCTAGCTAAACTATCTAATATATCTTCAACTTTTTCTTTATCAGCTAAATATGCCCCTTCATGTTCATTGACAAAAATTCCATCTATTGCCTGCATATTATATTTATTAAGATTTTCATTGATTGGTGAAGGATTTAGATAAATTTTCATTTGTTTAGCTTTTGCTACTTCAATAATATAATCAATATTGGAAATTTCATTTTGTAAAATTAAAATATCACCTTGTGCAAAATCGTGCATTACTTCATCAATATAAGCTTTATCCACTTCATAATTAGCTCCATGAAATAAAATAATGCAATTTTGTCCATGTTTATCAACTTGAATAATAGCCTGTCCACTTGCTGTTTCTACTGTTTTAATCAAAGATGTATCTACATTATTATCTTTTAAAGATTGTAATAAAATCTCTCCATCTTTACCAACACAACCAGCATGCATGATATTTCCGCCAGCTTTAGCTACGGCAATTGACTGATTTAAACCTTTACCGCCTACACTTTCACTAAAACTTACAGAGTCGATAGTTTCTCCACCTTTTACAATTTCTTCAACAGTATAAACCTTATCAATATTTAACGAACCGAAATTTAAAATCTTCATAAATAACTTCTCCTTTATTTTTATCTATTTTAATAAAACGTTTTACTTGATTTTTAAAAACTATAATTATAATACAATCATTTTTTCAATTAGTCAATATTATCTAAAAATAAAAAATTATTTATAAGAAAAAAGCTTTCTACATAGATAAAAAATCTTGTAGAAAGCCCTTTTTATTTTACAAGCTCTATTAATTTTTGTTTTACTGCTGGTAAAAAGAATTTACAATTTCTCATCTGTGTTTCACTGATACCAAAAGTTTCGCCATCTTCAATCAAAGCGATTAAATTATCCACAGCACCAGCCATTACACAAAGTTCTTTAAATGTAAAATCATTTACATGATTAGTAAATTTATCTAAAGATAAATGTGCTAAATCTTTTGCTTTTTCTTCTTCTTTTTTAGAAGTCAATCCAGCAAAGTCAGTCTGTAAAAAAATACTTAAAGCAAATCTTATTACATTTGCTTCTTCTCCAGAAAATAAAGCTTTTTGAGAATTTAATGGTAACATTTTAAAACCTCGCTATTTATGTATTATACTAAATATCAATGTTTTTCATTATACCATAAATTTTATTGTTAATATATTATTATTTTGTCAAAGTGAATGTATCTATTTGTGTACTATCTGGCAAATAACAATTAAAAGTTAAACTATTTTCATCAGCTTCTAAAACTAAATAATTATTAGTTTCTGGCTGTGGTGGTACATATTCATCAAGTGGATTTTTATGCCATAAACTTGGATAACGTACATTACCTGCTACGCCTGTAAGTATATACAATGTTCCCTGTTCATTTTGTGCAAAATCTCTGATTAAAGCTCTGCGTCTATAAGTGTGTAAATGTGCTGTTAATACTGCATCAACATCATATTTATCAAATATCGGCATATAGATTTCACCATGTCTGGAAAAGCTTATTTCATCACCTAATGGTTTTGCATCTCTGCCATAATTTAGAATATCTCTATGCATTAATACAACTTTCCATTTTTTATCTGTAGTAGCTAAATCATTTTCTAGCCATTTAATCTGTTCATTCAATAAATCTGGCTCAAATTCTGCCATTTCATCATCTTGAGTATTAATCACAGTAAAATGAACATCACCATAATCAAATGAATAATATTGATTTTGGTATTTATCATTGCCATTTGTTGGTAATTTAAACATTTCTAAATACACATTCGGCATAGCTACTTGCCAATCAGTGGTATAAGTTTCATGATTTCCCTGCACTGGCGCTACTGGTATATTATTTACCATTGGTTCTACACCATTAAACCAGCCATTCCACTGCACTAAATCATATCCATTATCTACTAAATCGCCCATATTTATGAAAAAATCACTATCTTGATTATTTTGCCATGCATTCATTGCCAATGATTTCCATTCAGTATAATCATTTGATTGAGAATCAGGGAAAATCAAAGCCTTGAATTTATTATTATTTTCTTTTGCTGTTTTTAATTTATACCAATCACTGCGATTATTTTCAAAACCCAATCTATAATCATAGACCATATCAGCTTTTAAATTTTCTAAAGTTACAGCATAAATATAAATCTTCTTATTATCGATATCTAAAACACTTTTCTGTGGTTTAGCTTGTAAAATTTCATCTTCATTTTCTTGCTTATACTCTAAAATAAAGTCTTCTCTATCATTCAAAGATTGCCACATAATAGTTCTACTATTAACACTATCTTTTGTAATTACTTGATGTAAATTCATATATTCTTCACTATTTAATAAATTATATACTTTTGTAGCAAAAAATATCTGTTCTATTTTATTTCTAAGTGGTGAATATGACATTATTCCTACTGCACAGATAATTATTAATAACAATACACTAATAACTATTCTTTTTTTCATTAAATCACCTCATATTTTTTTATCAAACATTTTTCCCCATTTCATATGCTTCTTGCATAGCTTTAGTGCCTTTTATTTCTCCTTTTTGCCAAGCACCCACACCATAAATAATACCTTTTTCAGTTGGATTTTCTAAACAATCTAATAAGCCTCTAAAGCATTCAATACTTCTTTCCATCATATTTAAGTCAGTTTCTGCTGCTGTGATTATAAAATAAAATTCTTTATTGCTTAAACTTGTATATTGAGGCACAATTCTATCAATTAAAGTCTTCATCTGAGCATTAATTGTATAAAAATAAACAGGACTAGCCATAACGATGACATCAGCTTTGAGTAATTTAACTAAAATCTCTTTCATATCATCTTTTTGCACACATTCATGTGTAGTATTGCAAACACCACAACCTGTACAATATTTTATATTTTTATCTGCTAAAAAAATTTTTTCTACATCATGACCAGCTTCAGTAGCACCTTTCATAAATTCATCACATAAAATATCAGAATTTCCTTTTCTTCTTGGACTAGCTGACAATATAACAACATTCTTTTTCATTGTAATCTCTCCTCTAAATAATACATTTCTTTTGTTATTTATACTATAAACCTTAGAGTAAACTTCATGTCAATAAAAAAATGCTTAAATATTTATTAATTTATAATAAATACTTAAGCATTGTATTTTTTATTTCCAAATTAACTGCATTAAATTTTTATACTCATTATTCAAATGTTTTATAATCACATCAAACATAGTATAAATCAAGTTACCTTCTTTTTCTATTTCATTGAGAAGAATACAGCAATCTAAAATCAAATTATCTTCATTATCAAAATAATATTTAAATGACTTATATGTTTTATTTAATTCATTTATTCCTATTCTTAGCTCTGTTTCATTATCTTTATTTAAAGCCTTAGCTGCTACAAAAACCCTTATCATGCCATAAATACTATCATCTAAAATAACAAGTACAGGCAATTTTTGTCCTTTAATATCAAGATTTGAACGAAAAACTACTGTATTAAATTCATTATTTTCAAATTCATTTACCTGAA
Organism: Megamonas sp.; assembly: GCF_986095205.1. Classification (NCBI taxonomy): domain Bacteria; kingdom Bacillati; phylum Bacillota; class Negativicutes; order Selenomonadales; family Selenomonadaceae; genus Megamonas; species Megamonas sp. The sequence continues at coordinate 52,413 of NZ_CFQVBI010000025.1, forward strand.
AACTATTAATATTTTTTTCCTCTAAAAATTTTTTAAATGCTTCAGCTCTATTATTCATTATATATAACTCCTCTCTTCATCAATAGTTTTATATCTATTTCACAATTTCATATGGCCAATTTACAATGCCACCAAAATTATAAACATTCACATAACCCATCTTAGCTAATTTAATTGAAGCATCTGTAGCTCTTCTACCACTTCTACAATAAACTAATATCATTTGTTCTTTATCAGATAATAATTCTTGTAATAGTTTATTATCAGGGCTAATTTCTTCATTTGGCAAAGATATAGCATTTTTAATATGACCATCTTCATATTCTGGTTTAGTTCTTACATCTAAAATCACATAATTTTCTTCACTGTCCATAAACTGTTTTGCTTGTTCAGGATCAATTTGTCGAAAGCTGATATTTTCACCTACATCTACAACTTCATTATCAGCTTTTGCTATTTGATTAAAAGCTATTAAACCCATACCTAATACCATAACTACTAATATATACTTCACATATTTAAACATAATTACACCTCACCAACGTTTAAACAATTCATTTTCTACTACTTCTGGATGATGATATTGCTTATCCTTTAAATTATAACTGCCAAAATTAATCGCCTGCATTGGACACCACTGAATACACGCTAAACAGTATATACAATTATTATTTGACTTAAACTTTATTTTTCCTGCTTCTTCAATGATATTGTTTGTAGGGCAAAGTTTTACACATCGCTTACAATGAATACAATTCTTTTTAACTGTCTTCTTTTGTAAACATTTCTTTATAAATAACCATGAAATATATTTCTTTATTACATACCACCATGATTTTTTCACTAAAACATTATTGTTAGTCTTGCGTTGATTTAATTCTTCTGCAATTTGCAATACTTTATCTTTATACGTATTCAATGAGTTATAATCGTATTTTTTACCCCAAAAACTTAAGATATTATCTGGTAAATATACCTCATTTCTATATGCTAAATCTATATTTTTAGCTTTTAATAAATCTTGCATTGTTATAAAAGTATTTCCCACTTTACCGCCACAAGTAACTACAGCATAACAATATATTTTCTTATCGCTTTTTATCTCTAATTTTTTTATAAAATCCTGCATTAAATCTAAAACATCATAACAATGTACAGGAAAAACAAATCCCATTACACTATCATCATGCTTATAATCTTTTACAGTGCTGATATCTTGCATTTTATCTTGTGTTAAATATGCCAATAATTTCGCTACTTGATACGAATTTCCAGTTCCTGAAAAATAATATATCATTACTTATTAAATTCTCCATTTCTTTTATTCCTTAAATAGATTTTATAAATTCCTATAATACGCTCCCCATTTATTCATCAAGTTTATTATAGGCTCTATTGTTTTGCCTATTTCCGTCAAAGAATATTCCACTTTAGGTGGAACTACAGCGTAGACTTTGCGAGATATGATTTTATCTTTTTCCAATTCACGTAAATTAGATGTTAATACTTTTTGTGTACAAGGAATAGCTCTATTTAATTCTGAAAATCTTTTTGTTCCTTTTAACAATTCTTTAACTACTAATATTTTTGTTTTTGTCCCAAAAATTTGTAAAGATACAGCTACATCACAAGGTAATAATTCTTTTTCCATATTGCTCCTCTTCCATTTCTTTACTATCTTTGAAGAAACTATAATACTTTAAAGTACCTTCTTCATAAACATTTTTATCTGTGATATTATTATAACAAATTTACAAATCTATATCAGAAAGGATTTTTATGATGAAAATTCAACAAATACGCAACGCTACTTTAATCATAACTTATGCCAATAAAAGATTTCTAATTGATCCAATGTTTGCACCTAAAGATTTTTATCCACCAATACCAAAATGTTTTAATCCCAATACTAAATGGCCTCTTGTAGATTTACCCTTTGCCATTTCCAAAATCATTGATAATATTGATGCTGTAATTTTAACACATTATCATATCGACCATTTTGATGAATTTGCAGTTCAGGCACTACCTAAAGACTTAAAAATCTACGTTCAAGATGATATTGATAAACAATTATTGATAAATCATGACTTTACTAATATCGAAGTTTTAACAAAAGAAGGCAATTCATTTGATGATATCAAGCTCTATAAAGTTGATTGTCAGCATGGCATAAAAGCTCTCACTGTGCCGTATTTTGAATTTACAAGTAATTATTTTAATATGAGTGTCCGCTATGAAGCCATGGGCGTTATTTTCCAACATAAAAATGAAGAAACTTTATATCTAGCTGGCGACACTATATTTTGTGATTTTGTCAAAAATGCTATTGCTCAATATGCACCTGCTAAAATTATCATCAACTGTGCAGATGCCCAATTTGAACACAGTGGCTCTATCATCATGGGAACTGATGATATTTTAAAACTTCATCAATATGCTCCTAATTTAAAAATAATAGCTAGTCATTTAGATACTGTAGGTCATGCCACTTTAAACCGTCAACAATTAAGCAAATTTATCACTCAACATAAATTAACCGATTATATCTTCGTACCAAAAGACGGGGAAATAATCTAAACGAAAATACATTTATCAGAAAAATCCCTTTAAATATTGAAATTAATTATCATTTTTATTATACTTGATATATAAATTATATATCCTAACGAAAAGAAGTGATATTCTTGCAAAAAGAACATTTTGATATCACAGGTATGACATGTTCGGCTTGCTCTAGTAGAGTAGAAAAAGCTGTCGGTAAATTACCTGGTATAATCAATCACTCGGTGAATTTACTAAAAAATTCTATGGTTGTGGAATTTGATGAAAAATTATTATCCACAAATGAAATTATTCAAGCTGTAGAAAAAGCTGGTTATGGTGCTTCATTGCATTATAATCAATCTTTGGGCAAACAAAGTCCTACAAAAATTGAAAATAAAGCAGAAGATATTCATACACAAATGAAAAAACGTTTATTTATCTCTATTATTTTCATGTTACCTCTATTTTATATTTCTATGGGACATATGTTTTCCTTACCTATGCCCTCTTTACTTCTAGGTACAGAAAATGCACTTTCGTTTGCTTTTACTCAATTTTTATTATTAATTCCTATAGTATTCGTCAATTTCAAATATTATAGCGTAGGCTTCAAAACATTATTTCAACTTTCGCCTAATATGGATTCTTTGATTGCCCTTGGCTCAAGTGCTGCCATTATCTATGGTATTTATGCCATTTATAAAATAAGTTTTGCCTTAGGTCATGGAGATTTATCTACAGCTCATCATTTTAGCATGGATTTATACTTTGAATCAGCAGGTATGATTTTGACCTTGATCACCTTAGGAAAATTTCTCGAAAGTAGAGCTAAAAATAAAACATCTGATGCTATCACCAAATTGATGAATTTAGCACCGAAAACAGCTCTTCGCTTAGAAAATAATCAAGAACAAGAAATTTCTATTGATGATGTAAAACTAAATGACATTCTAATCGTCAAAGCAGGTGCAAGTATTCCTACAGATGGTATTATTATTGAAGGTCATGGCGTTATTGATGAATCTTCTCTTACTGGTGAACCTATTCCTTGTGATAAAACAATTGACCAAACTGTAATTGGTGGTACAATCAATAAATCCGGCTATTTTAAAATGCGTGTTACTAAAATTGGCGAAAATACTACTTTAGCTCAAATCATAAATTTAGTAGATGATGCCACTAGTTCCAAAGCACCTATTGCCAAAATCGCTGATAAAATCAGTGCTATCTTTGTTCCTATTGTAATAACACTCGCTATTATTGCCACTATCATCTGGCTATTTAAAGGCGAAAGTTTAGAATTTGCTTTATCTATTGGTATCTGTGTATTGGTTATTTCTTGTCCTTGTGCTTTAGGACTTGCTACACCTACAGCTATTATGGTAGGCACAGGTAAAGGTGCAAGTTTAGGTATTTTATCTAAATCAGCCCAAGCTTTAGAAACTCTTCACAATATCAATACAGTTGTTCTCGACAAAACAGGCACAATAACTCAAGGCAAACCTCAAGTAACAGATATTTATACTTCAAAAGAAGTAACACTTCAACAATTATTGACTATTGCCTCTTCATTAGAAAAATTATCTGAACACCCTTTAGGTGAAGCCATTCTTCAAGTAGCAGATAAACACAATATATCGACTCTAGCTGTAGAAAATTTTAAACAAATAGCAGGGCAAGGATTATCTGGTATTATTGACAATTCCATTTGTCTTGCAGGTAATCAAAAATTATTAATCGCTCATGATATTGAAAATGAACAGCTATTTTCCCTAGGTAATAAATTAGCCCAGCAAGGAAAAACACCTTTATACTTCACTAAAGATGATACAATCCTTGGCTTAATAGCTATCGCTGATACAATTAAAGCAACAAGTCCTCCAGCTATTCAAGAATTAAAAAATCTCGGTATCAATATCTATATGTTGACTGGTGATAATCAACTCACAGCAAAACAGATAGCTAAGCAAATAAATCTTGAAGAAAATAATATAATTTCTGATGTATTACCTCAAGATAAAGAAGCCAAAATTCGTCAGCTTCAAAATCAAGGGCAAAAAGTAGCCATGGTAGGTGATGGCATAAATGACGCTCCTGCACTTGCTCGTGCTGATGTTGGTATTGCTATTGGGGCTGGTACAGATATTGCTATTGACTCCGCTGATATTATTTTAATGAAAAACAATTTACTAGATGTAGTAACTGCTATAAAATTAAGTAAAGCCGTTATCAAAAATATCCGTGAAAATCTCTTCTGGGCATTTATCTATAATATCATAGGTATTCCTATTGCCATGGGCTTATTTTATACTGCTTTTGGTTTAAAACTAAATCCTATGATTGGTGCTCTAGCCATGAGTTTTAGCTCCGTTTTTGTCGTAACTAATGCTCTTCGTTTGCGTTTTTTCCAAAATAATTATCAAACTTCATCCATAAATAAAGATAATTCATCTACTGCCATAAATATTCAAGCAATAGATTTAAATACATCAAAAGGAGACGATAATATGGGATTATTAAATAATTTATTCCACAAAAATAGTGAAAAACAAACTGAAAAAATTATATCTATTGAAGGTATGATGTGCCAACACTGTGTAAAACATGCCACAGAAGCACTGGAAAAAATAGATGGTGTCAGTGATGTAAAAGTAAGTCTTGAAGATAAAAATGCTGTTATCCATGTAAATCAAAATGTTACAGATGAGCAAATAACTAATGCCATTGTTGAAGCAGGCTATGAAGTTACTGCTATAAAATAAATAATATAAAATAATTAAAAATCCTTTCTATAATCTATTGAAAATTTTTAAGTCTATGTTATAATGTTAAAAAACATATTTTATAGAAAGGATTTTTTTATGTTTAAAATACTTGTAAAAATCATCTGCGTTATAACAATTTGTTTATTCGCTACAAATTGCACCTCTGCTGAAAATTCAACTTCATCAAGCAATCAAAACACTTCCATGCCAACAACTCAAACAACAAAAAATTCCATTGATTTATCTTCTTATTTTGAAAATATTAATGGTACGGCTGTATTTTATACACCTGATACAAATACATATAATATTTACAATGATGAGCTAAGCACCAAACAATCTTCTCCTTGCTCTACCTTTAAAATTTTCTCCACTTATGTAGCTTTAGACAATAAGACTATTGACGTTAATAATTCTCTTCGAAAATGGAATGGCACTATTTACTGGTATGATGCATGGAATAAAGATATCGATTTAGATACAGCATTTAAAACATCTTGTGTTTGGTATTATCGCCAAGTCATTGATGAAATTGGACAAGATACTATGCAAAAATATATCGATAAATTCAATTATGGCAATAAAAATATTTCTGATTGGGACGGAAAAACAGATTTAGATGATGACCCTAGAGATTTAAAAGGTTTCTGGCTAGAAACTTCTTTAAAGATTTCACCATTAGAACAAGTACAATTATTAAATCGCCTATTTTCTGCTAATGAAAATCCTATGGCTTTAGCTAAACTAAAAGAATTAATGTTAGTTTATGAAGATAATAACACTGGTCTAAAAATTTATGGCAAAACTGGTTTTGGTAAAGTAAACGGTGAAAATACTGATGCTTGGTTCACTGGTTTTTATGAGATCAATAATCAACGAACATATTATTCTGTACGTTTAGATGACCCTAAAAATCCTCAAGCATTAAGTTCCACGGCCAAAGAAATCGCTATTAATATCATTAAAAATCTAAATAAATGACAAAAGGCTTTTCTTAGTAGTAGTGAAAATGATACTAAGAAAAGCCTTCTTTTTTATTTATTTAACATACGCATTGCTCTTGCAATTACTTCTTTATACTCTCTTTTTATTCTACTTGCTAATAAATAACTTATGATTGTAGCCAAAATAGCAAATACCCCACCTGTGATACCTACACTGTTTAATCCTGCTAAATCAACAGATAATGAACCTGCAAAGGAACCTACAGCAATACCTACATTATATGAAGATGATGTAAGTGAACCTGCTAATGCCAAAGTCCCTGGATAGAATTTCTTGGACACCTGTAAATAATACATCTGTGTTGGTGTGTTTAATAAATACATCAATACACCTAAACAGCAGATAACCACACTGCCTAAAATAAATGATTCCATAGTAAAAGTCAATAAAATAGAAAATATTGCTTGTCCTGCAAATATCATCCATAAAATACGCATACCGCCCCAATAATTGAGCATAGGAGATAACAAATTACTAATCATTGCCGCTACACCAAAGATAACAAATGCTAAAGTCAATAAATTAGCAGATAAGCCCATTTTATCTAATAAAATAGGGGATAAATAAGTATAGAAACAATATGCAGAAGAACCACTTAAAATCATTGCACTTACTGCCATAATAATACGTCTATCTTTTAATAATACTAATTGTTCCATAATATTATTAGTTGGTGGTAAGTTTTTCGTTGGTAAAAATTTAATCATTAATAATAACAATAGAATACTAACAACAACGATAAAGGCAAATGCTACACGCCAACTTGCAAATTGTACGATAAACATACTAAATGGCACACCAAATACTGAAGCAATATTGAAGCCAGCAAAAATCCAAGATATTACTGAAGACGTGTATTTTCTTGGTGCAACATCTGGAGCAAATGTCATTGACATTGAAATTAAAGCACTAGACACAGCTGCCAAAAATATTCGTGAAGCCAACATAACTGGATAGTTAGGTGCTAACATACAAGCCACATTACCTAGTGTAAATAAAAACATTAAGCTTAAAACCGTACGATATCTAGGAAATCTTGATAGATATGCCGTAATTAAAGGTGCGCCCACTGAATAAACTATGGCAAATGCAGAAATCAATAAACCTGTTTGCGTGATTGATACATTCAAATCTTCTGCAATATTCGGCAAAATACCAATAACCACATATTCACAAGTACCCAATACAAAACTAAGCATAATCAACATGATTACTCTGATATTAAACATAATGTTATGATCTCCTTTACTATTTTTTTATTTATATTCCCTGTACTTATTATTAGTAATAATAAGTAATTTAACTCGTTAAACGTTTACTATTATATATATTTTTTTTTATAAATACTATGCTTTCATATATTAAAAACATTGCTAAATGTCTTTTCTTTTTTACACAATAAACACAAAATTAAAAGAGCAGATTTTAAAATCTACTCTTTTTCCCAAAATCATTTAATTTTATTTATTAATTTACCAATTGGAGGAATTTCACAAACTACTTCATCTCCAGATTTTAGCCATTTTCCTGGTTTATATCCCATGCCCACACCTGATGGCGTACCTGTAGCAATGATATCTCCTGCTTCTAAAGTCATTCCTTGCGATAATTCTGATACTACTTTTGGTATATCATTTAAAAATAATTTTGTATTTGAATTTTGGCGAAGTTCCCCATTTACACTGCATTTTATATCCACCTCTACAGGAAATGGCAAAGCTGATTTATGCAAAATAACAGGGCCCATAGCACTATAAGTATCTAAAGATTTTCCCTTAAACCATTGCATATGTTTTAATTGCAATCTACGTGAAGAAAAATCATTGAAAATACTATAACCAAAAATATAATCTTCTACTTTATCCACAGGTATATTTTTGCCAGTTTTACCTATGATTACCGCCAATTCCACTTCATAATCTAAAGCATTATCTATATCCAAACAAGCCTGTACATCTTCATTTGTACCGATTATTTTAATCGCACGCTTGCCAAAATAAACTGCATCATTACTTGTTTTCTTAAAATTTTTTGCACGTTCACTAGCTTCTTCTAAATGAGCTTGATAATTTACACCCACACATAAAATGTCATGTATTGGTCTCTCTATTGGTGATAATAATTTAACTTCACTCAATTTATAGCTCTTAAAATTATTATTTTCATCATCTAATTTTGTCTGTATATTTTTTATATCATCTTCATTTAATTGTTCAATCACATCTTGCATACAGCAAAAAGTTTTATCTGCATATAAATCATTAAGTACTATTATCTTATCTTCATCATTTGCTAAAACACCTATCAATTTCTTATCTTCTATTTTAAAATTTACAAACTTCATTATCCTTCATTCCTTTCCTTACTTACTAACTAAAATATATATTATACATTTTCAACCTAAAATCCTTCTATTTTATAATCCTATTCAACAAATAGGTTTTAAAGAAAACAATTTTATATAGTTCTTTTACCAAACTAAATTTATTATTGTATTTACTCTAATAAATTATTTTATATTCATCTTGACATTATATACTATTCATACTAAAATAATAGTAAATAAGATATAAATTTCTTTTATTCTTTTAATTTATAAATATATTTTAAATCTATATATAAACAAGTAATTATCATATTTTCACAAACTTTAAACCTACTATAAAAGTAGGATAGGAGGATATATTTCATGACTAAATCTCTTTTAAATATTACGGACTTATACGCTAGTGCTGAAGATAAAACAATTTTACAAAATTTAAATTTAAATATAAATCAAGGTGAAACTCATATTTTAATGGGCCCTAATGGTGCAGGAAAATCTACATTAGGCAATGTTATCATGGGTAATTCTCAATATAAAGTAGACCGTGGAAGTATATTTTTCGAAGATGAAGATATTACTTCTGCTAGAACTGATGAACGTGCTCAGAAAGGATTATTCTTATCTTTCCAAAGCCCTATAGAAATCCCTGGTGTTTCTATCTCTCAATTTATCCGTACTGCTATGGAAACAAAAGAAAAAATCCGCCTAAAAGCTTTTCGCGATAAATTAAAAACTGTTACTAAGACACTCGGTATCAATGAACAATGGATTAATCGTGAGTTAAATGTAGGATTTTCTGGTGGCGAACGCAAAAAAATTGAAATGCTTCAATTATTAATGCTAAATCCTAAATTAGCTATCCTAGATGAAACAGACTCTGGTCTTGATGTTGACGCTGTAAAAACTGTTTCTCGCGGTATACAGACATTCCAACAAGATGAGCAAAAATCTTTATTAATTATCACTCACAATAGCAAAATCCTTGAATATCTCCATATTGATTATGTTCATATCTTAATCAATGGAAAAATCATCAAAACAGGAGATGCTTCTTTAATAAAAATCATTAACGAACAAGGCTATGAACCTTTTATCACTGGACAAGGAGAATAAAATCATGAATGAAGCAGAAAAAAGACAAAATGAATATATAAATCAAACTGCTGAACGTGTAGAAAATCGTTATGATTTTAAAAAAGCAGAAAAAGATGCTTATCGTCTCAAAAAAGGTCTCACGCCTGAAATCGTAGAAGAATTATCTGCTAAAAAAAATGATCCTGAATGGATGCGTGAATTTCGCTTGCGTTCTTTAGAAATCTACCACAGCTTAGATGTACCACCATGGGGACCATCTATTGATGATTTAAATATCGACAATATCGTAACTTATGTAAAACCAAATACTGATATGCAAGGTTCATGGAAAAATGTACCTGAAGATATCAAAGATACTTTCGATAAATTAGGTATTCCTCAAGCTGAACAAAAATCCCTAGCTGGTGTCGGTGCCCAATACGACTCTGAGGTCGTTTATCACAATCTCAAAGAAGAAGTTGCCAAACTAGGTGTAATTTATACAGATATCGAAACTGCTCTCAAAGGCCCTTATGAACCTATGATACGTGAACATTTTATGAAACTTGTAACACCTCGCGATCATAAATTTGCGGCCTTACATGGTGCAGTTTGGTCTGGTGGCTCTTTCGTATATGTACCACCTGGAGTAAAAGTGGACATTCCACTTCAATCTTATTTCCGCCTAAATGCAGCAGGTGCAGGGCAATTTGAACATACATTGATTATCGTAGATAAAGGAGCTGACCTTCACTTCATCGAAGGCTGTTCTGCTCCTAAATATAATGTAGCTAATCTGCATGCTGGCTGTGTAGAATTATTCGTCGCTGATGATGCAAAATTGCGTTATTCCACAATCGAAAACTGGTCAAAAAATATGTATAATCTCAATACCAAAAGAGCAAAAGTAGGTAAAAATGCTACTATGGAATGGATTTCTGGCTCATTTGGCTCTCATATCTCTTACCTTTATCCAATGACAATTCTTGCAGGTGAAAATGCCAAAGCAGAATTTACAGGAATTACCTTTGCAGGTAAAGGGCAAAACCTCGATACAGGAGCTAAGATGGTGCATAATGCCCCTCATACATCTTCTTTAATCAACACAAAATCCATTTCTAAAGATGGTGGTGCTAGTACATTTAGAAGTTCTGTTGTTGTAGCAAAACAAGCACAGCACAGTAAAGCCCTAGTTTCTTGCCAATCTTTAATGCTAGATAATATTTCTCGTTCAGATACAATTCCAGCAATGGACGTGCGTACAAATAAAGCCAGTGTCGGACACGAAGCCAAAATCGGTCGCATTAGTGATCAAGCTGTATTTTATCTCATGAGTAGAGGTCTAAGTGAAGCCGCTGCTCGTGCTATGATTGTAAACGGATTTGCTAATCCAATATCTAAAGAATTACCAGTAGAATATGCTGTAGAAATGAATCATTTAATTCAATTAGAAATGGAAGGCGCCATTGGCTAAAAGGAGATATGACTATGAATATAAAAATTGAACATGCAAATAGTTTACCAATGCCAACATGGCGTTGGTTAAAATTAAATGATACAACTATATCTTATGATAATATAGATAAATTAACTCCCCTCAAACCTCAAATCATCAATTCCACGGAAAATATTTCCCTAGCTTCACAAAAAGATATAGCTTTTGCCAACTTTCCTCACATCACTACTGGTATCGGCTCAGATGCTGATAATTTTGTAGTAAATAACGCTAGTAACAAAAACTATTTCACTATCAAAGCAAATACGATTACCCAAAAACCTTTAATCTTCATTTATGATTTAACCGATAACCTTGATTTAATTGATGATAATTATATTTACGCTCAAGAAAATAGCCAAGCTACTATAATTATCGTTTATAATTCCCCTTATCATAATCAAGGTTTTCATGCGAGCAGTACAAAAATTTTCGCTGAAAAAAATGCTCAGATTAAAATAATTCAACTGCAAACACTCGGCAAAGACTATTTTAACTTTGATGATATTGGCACACTTACTCAAGAAAATGCTCATATATCCATTCAACAAATTGCTTTAGGTGCAAATAAAAATTATCTAGGTGCAAATATTGATTTATTACAAAATAATGCACAACTAGATTTCCAAACAGATTATTTAACTACTAAAAATCAAATGCTCGATATGAACTATATTGTCAATATTCAAGGTCAAAAGACCAAAACTAATTTAACGACAAATGGTATCTTAATGCATAACGCTCAAAAAACACATCGTGCAACTTTAGATTTTAAACAAGGTTGCAAAGGTTCTATAGGTACAGAAGCAGAAAATGTATTATTACTTGATGAAGATATCCACAATAAATCAATTCCTCTAATTCTTTGCGGTGAAGATGATATCGAAGGCAATCACTCCGCTTCTATCGGCGAAATGGATAAAGAGCAATTATTTTATCTGCAAACTCGTGGCTTAAATGAAAGACAAATTCGCCAAATGCAAATTGACTCCAAACTTCAATTAATCACAACAAATTTACCTGAAGAACTTCACGCTTATATTTCCACTTATCAACAGGAGGCTTGCTATCATGAAAACTAATTTTCGCCAAGATTTCCCTATATTAAATGATGAAGCAAACCCTGTCGTTTATTTAGATAGTGCTGCTACTACGCAAAAACCACTAAGTGTGATAAAATCCCTAGAAAATTATTACACATCTCAAAATGCAAATCCCCTTCGTGGTCTCTATAAATTGAGTGCTACTGCTACAAGTGAATACGAACAAGCTCGCCACAGCGTAGCACAATTCATCAATGCTAATGAAGATTGTGAGATTATTTTCACTAGAAATACTACTGAATCTTTAAACCTCATCGCCTACACTTACGGCATGGAAAATATCCAAGAAGGCGATGAAATCGTAATCTCCATTCTTGAACATCATAGCAATATACTTCCATGGCAAATGATAGCAAAATTAAAAAAAGCTACATTAAAATATATGTATATAAATGATGAAGGCATTATTTCTGATGAAGAAATCCAAACAAAAATCACACCTAAAACAAAGATAGTTTCTATCACTCAAGTTTCAAATGTCTTAGGCATTGCCACTCCCTTAAAAGCTATAATAAAAAAAGCTCATGAAGTAGGTGCTATCGCCATTGTTGATGGTGCTCAAGGTGCTCCTCATATGGCAACAGACGTCCAAGATTTAGATTGTGATTTTTACGCATTCTCCGGTCATAAAATGTTAGCACCTATGGGAATTGGCGTTTTATATGGAAAAAAATCCATACTTGAACAAATGCCTCCATTCTTACGCGGTGGAGAAATGATCGAAACAGTATCCGAACAAGATGCTACATTTGCCCCACTTCCAGAAAAATTTGAAGCTGGTACACCTAACGTATCTGGAGCAATAGCATTAAAAGCCGCTATCGAATATATAAATCAAGTAGGATTTTCCTATATTGAGCAACAAGAAGAAAAATTAATGAAAATCGCCATGGAAGAATTATCTAAATTGCCTTATATCACCATTTATGGCTCACCAGATTATAAAAAACATAAAGGTGTATTGAGCTTTAATATTCAAGATATTCACCCTCATGACGTATCTTCACTTGTCGATTATCATGGAAATATAGCCCTTCGTGCAGGCAATCATTGTGCTCATCCATTATTAAAATATCTAAATGCACAATCAACAAATCGCATAAGCTTTTATTTCTATAATACAAAAGAAGATGTTTATCAATTCATTGAACAAATAAAAAAAGTAAGGAGTTATTTAGGATACGATGTTTAATCTCTATAATGAAATCTTAACCGAACACAACCTTCACCCTAATAATAAATGTTCACTAGCAGATGCTACACATCACCAACATGGTATTAATCCTAACTGCGGTGATGAAATCACGCTCTCCTTAAAACTCAATAACAATATTATTGAAGATGCTAGTTTCCAAGGTTCAGGTTGTGCTATTTCTCAAGCTTCCACAGATATCATGATTGATTTAATGCTTGATCAACCAATCGACAAAGCCAAAGAATTATGTCGATTATTCATTGGCATGGTTCAAGGTACAATCACTGACGAAAAAGAACTTGCCCCTTTAGATGAAGCTCTTACCTTTAAAAATATATCCAAAATGCCAGCTCGTGTAAAATGTGCCGTACTCAGCTGGCATACTATGGAAACAATCCTAGACAAAGCCCTCCAAAACTCTCAATAAATAAAAAGTATCATCTTGATTTAAATAGTTCAAAACTAAAATTAAGATGATACTTTTTTTATTTAAAATTTACCAAACAAAATCAATAAAAATCTCGCTAATCCTTGATAAATAAACATTTTCACTAAATCCCTTCAAATCTCGTTATCGCTGGTAAAAAATAACTAAAATCCTTGTTTATCAACACTTTTAATAGTACAATAAAATCATAAAGATTAATTTTTCTAGCATTTAACTTTAACAAATGTTGTATTTGAATAAAATATAATTTAATGAATAAATAAAAAATGAAGGGATTTAACTTTAACAAATGTTGTATTTGAATATAAAAAAAGTGCCTAGTCCATAGACTAAGCACCCAATTTAACTTTAACAAATGTTGTATTTGAATTCCTGCAATGGGTAAAACAGCGTTTGCTTTAAATATATTTAACTTTAACAAATGTTGTATTTGAATATTTCTTCTGCTTCCAAATTAAAATTTCTGCCTAATTTAACTTTAACAAATGTTGTATTTGAATGCAGTAAATAAGATACCTTTTTCACCAGTTAATTTAATTTAACTTTAACAAATGTTGTATTTGAATTCAATTACTTTAGCTATATCGGCTAAAGTATTTTATTTAACTTTAACAAATGTTGTATTTGAATTTTGTAGGTGTTTTTGCTTGTTTTAAACCACCCTATTTAACTTTAACAAATGTTGTATTTGAATAATGGAATATCTCTAACCTTACCATTAAAGATCATTATTTAACTTTAACAAATGTTGTATTTGAATAAAGTTATTTGATACCAAGTTGTCCAAGAAGTTGATATTTAACTTTAACAAATGTTGTATTTGAATAGTAATAAAGTAAAAGCAGGATATACACTAAAGACATTATTTAACTTTAACAAATGTTGTATTTGAATTCTACGGCGATATATAAATCTTTTTCTATTAAAACAATTTAACTTTAACAAGTGTTGTATTTAAATTCACTCTCTAGCAATAGTATAACAATGAAAAAAGCCTTAGGAACTGACCCTTCCTAAGGCTTTTGTGCGTCATCATGAGTTTGATTTCGTCTATACTTAGTATAATATATTACATAGATTTTGCAACACAAAACTTATTGTTCTTATGCAAATAAATATTTATAATAAACTACATCCTAAAAATTAAATAAAAATGGCAACAATAAAAAAAGTACCTGCATAAAACAGGCACTTTGATAAATAAATATACGAATATTATTTTCTCACAAAAGTCATAATTATAGTATCTTCACCATAATTATGCTTCATTTTCTCATAGTCTTTAGCCTCAATAGGTGTTATAACTACAGTCTTTAAGCTAGGATTTAGTTTATTTACTTTTTCTACCACGCCTAAATGTTCATCACCATGAAAACTTCCTTGTACATGGAGGACTTTTGTACCTTTATGTTCCTTTAAAAATTCAACAATACTTTCTGCCATGGTATCATCTTTCAAACATTGAGCTTTATAGAAAGCTTCTATTCTTTCTGGTGTCATCATCATATGACTTTGACCATCACCCATAGACATATAATTTTTGAATTTATCATAATATCTTTCATACTCTACTAAATGTTTTTTTGGCAAATAAATTTTATCTTTATCTTCAATTAAAGCTAAATCGCCTACTTTTGTATATTGATTAGCTATTCTTCGTGGAATATTTGATGCTAAAACATACATATCTTTTTCTTTAGCAAATTCTACCAATGGTTTATAATCTGTTTGGTAATTTTCCCATGGACGAGAATTATTTATAAATTCTGTTTCTGTTATTTCATCATTCAAATATTTATCCATTACTGACTGAACATCTCTCTCAAACATTTCCATAGATAATATCATATCTTTATTTTGTTTATACATCTCTTGGAAAAATGATAATTCTGCTTCATGAATAGATTTTTGGTCGTGATATTCATCAAAAAATACTACATCATAATTTTGAGAAATGCTCACCGCTTTATCTAAATTAACTTTTTCCCCTTGATAATAATACTCTACGTCAGATTTTTCATCTTGTGCTTGAGCCATACCTCCCAAACAACTAGTCAATACTAGCCCACTACAAGCAATTATCTGCCAAAACTTTTTCAAAATACCATCTCCTTTTAGTAAAAATTTATTTATTAATTAAAACAAAGTAGCAAGATTTTACCCTGCTACTTTATTTAATTTATCTTATTATCTTAGAAAGTCCATTCTGCACCCAAACGCCAGATCATACCATCTAAACCAATATCACTAATCTTTTTGTCAAAAATATTATCTACACCTGCATAAACTCTATTTCCTTCACCAAATTTTTTATTGAGTACAAAATTAGTTGTAGTGAAATTGTAATCATTATCATCATAATGGTATTTATTAGCCCATTGTTGCCATAAAATCGCACTATATCCCCAATCATCATGGTCATCATATAATAATTGCAATGTAGTCATATTTCTTGCTCTATTATCTAAACGATCACCACTCACTTTATCTGTTGCATCAAGCCAGTTACTTGTTGCTTTTATTGTCCATTTATCGTCTAAATTACGACCAATTTCCATTTCCACACCATCAATTTCAGCTTCATCTACATTTACATAACTCTGATCATAATAACTACTACCTATTTGTTTTGTAGTGATTAAATTTTTAACATCATTATTGAAATATGTTAATTTACCAAAATTATTATCTTTTTCAGCTTCAAAACTGATATCCCATGAAGTAGATTTTTCTGGTTTTAAATCTGGATTACCATAAACATTGACAGTTTGCCCACCCATTGCACGATGCATTGCCATATATAATTCACTAATAGTTGGAGCTTTAAAGCCTTTACCCCAATTAGCCTTAATGCGACTATTATCACTGATAAAATATGTCGCACCTATTTTTGGTGTAACTTCCCCACCAAAAGAACTATCATGGTCATAACGCATAGATGGAATTACTAATAATTTATCATTCACTTGCCATTCATCTTGGATATATCCTGCCCAAGTATTTATTTCTTTATCTGAATAATATTTATTACTTACTATTCCATTTCCTGATTGACTTACCTGATGTACATTATCACCTCCATCACTCAAACGAGTACCTTCGACTTTATTTTGACGATATTCGCCGCCAAATGTCAAAAGATGATTATCACTTAATTGCACAGTATTCTTACCTTCTATGCCCCAAAGCGTATAAGTGGACTTATCCCAATCATATTTTGGATACATTGAACCCAAAATATTTTCCATTGGTCCTGGGAAATTATTGCGATAATTATATAAATTATTCTCTTTATCCAATCTACTATAAAAAGTCCTAATCATATAATCACTATTATCAGTTTTGCCACTATAACCTAAACTATAATCATATCTTCTATAATCATACCATTCTTTTTTATCCTTACTAGTTTGAAAAACGCCTGTTGATGTATATTTATCAGCATAATCTGCCTTTGTATGCTCATTATAATAACCAAGCGTCAAATCAATTTCTTTATCATTGCCTAAATCCCATGTTCCAGCAAAATTAAAATCTTGGATAGGGCCATAATAATTACTGCCTTCATCTCCAGCTTGCATATCTTTGCGTATATCACTAAAACGCATATCAAAAGTAGAACTGAAATTTCCCTGTTTACCAAAATCTATATGATAATAATTATTTATAGCTTCTGATCCTGTAGAAAGACCTACCATAACTGATGGCTCTTTTGATTTTTTAGTGATGATATTAATTACTCCACCTAAAGCATCTGAACCATATTGTGCTGAAGCACTACCACGCACAATTTCAATACGTTCAATATTTGACAGACTCAAACGACCTAAGGCATAAACATTTTGTGTGGCACTTGTATCTTCTCCAGCAAATCTTTTACCATCTATTAAAATTAAAGTATGATTTGTACTCATTCCACGAATCATCACATTATGACCTGCCATACCTGCTGAAGTTACATCTACATTAGCTGCCAAACGAAGTGCAGAATAAACATCTGTTGCTCCTAATTGTTCAATATCTTCTTTAGTAATTACTTCTACAGTTTGCGGCACAGCTTTTACTTCCTCTTGAGTTCGTGTAGCTGTAACTACTACATCTGGTGTATTTATCACGTCATTATTTTGTATATCTTGTGCATATACTGGACTTGATAAACCTAATAACACTGATAAAGTCAATAAAGTTTGTTGTTTTTTTGTAGATAATCTCATTATATTAACTCCTTTGTATGTAATTGTTTATATTAACAATAATCATTATCATTAATATAAACAGATTAAACGTATTATTTGCTTTTCTTTAGCTATGAATATTTTTTATTTAAAAAGTAATCTCTGCTCCTACACGCCAAATTCTACCTTCTAAATAAATATCTCCTATTTTTTTATCTCCAATATTATCTACACCTGCATAAACTCGTCCACTTCGACCATCATCAAAGGCGAATTTTTTATTTACTACAAAATTTAAAGTATTATAATCATAATTTTCATTAGCATAATGATAATTACTTACCCAAGAATTCCAAAGCTTAGCACTATATCCATTAATATCATTATCATCATAATTCAATTCTAAAGTGGAAATATTATCGGCTGTCGCAGATACTTTTTCCCCATCACTATCTTTAGCATTGAGCCAATTACTAGTCGCTCTAATAGACCAATTGTCATCAAATTGGCGACCTACTTCAAATTCTACGCCATCAGTTTTGGCATCTTGAGCATTGATAAATGTATTTTTTCCATTTACCTTATCATATGTTATTAAATTATCGTATTTACTATTAAAATAATTTAATTTCAACCAATTATTATCTTTTTCAGCTTCAAAACCGAGTTCCCATGTAGTAGCTTCTTCTGGTCTCAAATCTGGATTTCCATATATCGTAGTAAAACCATGATCTTGCCCAGCATATAATTCTACTAAATTTGGAGCTCTCCATGATTTACCCCAATTCGCTTTTATACGACTATTATCACTTAGAAAATAAGTTGCACCTAATTTTGGTGTCGTTTTTCCGCCAAATTGTTCATCATGGTCATATCTCACTGCTGGAATAAATAAAATTTTATCATTTATAAACCATTCATCTTGAATATATCCCGCATAGGCAGAATTATCTTTACTATTACCTTCACCTAAAGCTAATATTGGGCCTTCTACACCTATATTTTTATATTCAACACCATAAGTTAATAAATGCTCATCTCCTGCTTGTACTGTATTTTTAGCTTCAATACCTAAAGTATCAAATGTATTTTGCTTATAACTATTATTTTTACTGCCCTTATATTCTTCCTTATCATATCGATTATAATAAGCTCTAACCATATAATTACTATTATCGCCTTTTCCATTATAAGCTATACTATAATCTTGATTTGTCTTATCATAATTTGTAGAACTTTTGCCCATTCCCATAGAAGAATAATCTGTTATTTTTTTTGATTTTTCATCATAATAACCTATATAAAAATCTAAATTATTACTATCATCAAATGCATACGTTCCACTAAAATCATAATTTGTTCTAGGGCCAAAATAATTCGTCCCTGTGCCACCGACAAATTCACGTTTACGATATTTGGCAAAATTAGCATTCACTACCCCATTGAATTTACCTTGCTGACCTAAATCAAAACGATAATAATTATTCATGACATCAGTTCCTGTATTTGCTCCTACAGTTACAGATTGTTCTTTGGATTTTTTCGTAATAATATTGATTACTCCACTTTCAGCATCTGCACCATATTGAGCGGAGGCTGCACCTCTAACAATCTCAATGCGTTCTACACTAGATAAATTTATCTTATCTAAATCAAAAGCTCCTCTAGTCATTGATGAATATTCATTTGACATTCTTCTGCCATCTAATAATACTAATGCACCTGCATTTTTCCCACGGACCATCAATCTATGACCTGCACCGATTTGAGAAACATCAACATTTGTTGCCAATTTCAAAGCAGAATAAATATCTGTTGCTCCTAATTGTTCAATATCTTCACTGGTGATGACTTCTACAGCATTAGGTACAGCTTTCACTTCTTGTTGCGTTTTCGTAGCTGTTACCACTACATCTGGTGTTTGGATTACTTCGCTGGCTTGCGTGCAACTTGTCAATCCCATCAATATAGATAAAGTTAAAAGTGTAGATTTACGTTTTTTTGTTAGCATTGCTCGTCTCCTTTATTATAAAATTAAGTTTTATTAATAATAATCATTATCATTTATACTTTAAAAATTATGGCAGTTATCAAAATTAATCATAACTGCCGTATTTTATTTATATATTTAACCTTGTGCTGCTATTGGCTGAACTTCAAAAGATTTTTTGCCCATTAATAATTGTTGTGTAAGTTCTATTATTGTCTGTGTGATATTATTTTGCCAAAATTGACCAGCAACTGTCATTTTATAAGTATGGCCACATTTTTCAAATAAACCATATTCCACCCAAATATTGAGTACTTCTTCTAATTGTAAAAGTTCTTCACTATATACTTGAGCTAATTTTTGTATATTTACCATACAATTTTCAGTCTGTGCTTGAATATCCTTAAATAAAACTTTGCCTTCTGCTTCTTTTGTTAAAACCATCAATGGCCATTTTCCTTCATCAATAGCATTCATATAACGCTGTAAATCTCTATTTAAAAACATAGAAATATCTCCTACAAAACCGCCAGCCCCTGAACCAAATGGTATCACATCAGCTCCTGATTTTGCCAAAGTATTATACATACTGCGTTCACGATTTGTTTTTGCCCAATGACAAACACTCAATCGCTTATAACCTAATTCATCTAAATATAAAATAGCTGCTTCTAAATATTTTGCCTGCTGTTTTGTCGTTGCCGCAGGTGGTATTTTGCCATTATCTATCGCTTTTTTTAATGCAGATTGTTCAAACACATTTAATTGATACAAATCCATACCATCAATTGGCAAACTATCTGCTATTTTTAAATCATTTACAAAGTTATCCACACTTTGAGCAGGTAAACCATAAATCAAATCTATGATTAATACGGCTTGATTATAACTTGCAGCTCGTTTAAGATTTTCAATAACAGTTTCTTTATCATCTTTGCGTCCCATACTTTGACGAATAGCTGTATCAAAAGATTGTACACCCACAGATATGCGATTTACACCATGTTTAAACCATACTTGCAATTTTTCATCAACTAAATCATGCACACGAGCTTCCATAGTTATCTCGCAATCATTAGCAAGTGGCAATACTTCATTCATAGTTTTTAATAATCTATCTGCATTATATGGCGATAATGTAGATGGTGTTCCACCACCAAAAAATACAGCATTGATCACACTATCTTGTACATATTTATATTCTTTTGCCATCAATAATTGCTTGATTAATCTATCTACATACATGGTTTCGCGTTCTTCATTAGAATAATTTTGGAAAAAACCACAGTATAGACAAATTTGACTGCAAAAAGGAATGTGTATATATACTGCTTTCTTTTTACTTTTATCTCCTTTTCTTTGCATATATTCAAGCCAAATTTCTTGCTGTTTTACAGGTGGTACCATCTGTCCATTTGCCCCTGGATGAACTACTCTTTTTTTACTAAAAGTCTCCGTCAAAGGCTGACAAGATTTTTCCCCTATCATCATCTTATATTGTTCAGTTGATAGATTATCCAATATTTCTCTTATTTTGCTCATAAGTTCATTTCACCACTCATTTTTGCTTTAATCTCACTAAATACTTTCTTTGCATTAGCCAAATCTTGCTCATCAGGGTGTGTACTAGCTTTGCGATGACGTTCTAAACGCTTTTCATCTACTGCGTGAAAATTTTCTTTAGAAACTTTCGTGCCAAACATTTTTTTCATTGCCTCTAATAATTTAGGATCAATCTTTCCTTGGCAGATAAATCTCCCCATAACCTCATTAGAACTATCTAACATATCTATACCATTTTGCAAGCTAGTTTTTGCATGTTCTGAATCTGGTTCAGCTCCTAGCGTAGCATATACAGCCACTTTACTATTGCGAATGGATTTCAAAAATTTACTAGCTTTTGCATCAGCTGTTCCTTTGTCCACCCAAAAACCTACAACAACTAAATCATAACCTGTAATATCAGGATTATCTTCTACTTTATAAATATCACAATTCGGAGCTAAAACTTCGGCAATAGCTTCTCCTACCATTTTTGTATTACCTGTTAAACTAGAATAAACTACTATTGATTTCATTTTTTATCTCCTTCTTTTCTATAAAAAATATATCTTTACTCAAATTATAGTCTAAATTTATCTTAAACACACTAAAATTTAAAACTTTTATTTTATATCAATTAGATTATTCATTATAATTTTTTAATTGATGTCTACTAATTACCAACAAGATTAATGTGATAATTATTAAATAAATCATATCTAACAAACTATACATACTAAATACTTCTGTACGCAATAAATTATTCGCTAAAGTCAATGGCAAAATTCCCACTACAATCTGCAACCAATCCGGCAAATTATACAACGGAAAAAATGTACCACAGAAAAACGTCATTGGTGTAATTATAAAATTTATCACTGAAGATAACGCATCTGGATTTTTTATCCAAAGACCTATGGCAATCCCTAAAATACCAAAGCAAAAGGCAGATAATAAAATCCCTAAAAATCCCCAAAGGCTCAACATTGGCACATCAAAAAACATCATAGCTATGATATAGATAATACCTCCAGCTATAAAGCCACGAGTAACTCCAGCTAAAGTGATACCTAATATAACTTGAAAAGCCGAAATCGGACTCAATAATAATGTCTGGAATGTTTTAAAATAAAATCTTCCCACACTCACTGATAATGCTGTCTGTTGAAAAGCATTCATCATGACTGTTATAGATAGCATTCCCTTTGCCAAAAAAGGTAAATAACCACCATGGATGTTATTCATTACAGGTCCAATCCCCATGCCAAAGGCAAATAAATAAATTATCGGAAACATCACCGCTGAGAAAATATATCCTAATTTTCCCATCTTCTTTTGCAAAAGTGCCATTTCACGCATATATACTGCTAAAAAATTCAAAATCAATAAGCCTCCTTACCGATAAATCGTAAAAAAGCTTTTTCTAAAGTTATATCTTCATTTTCATCTTTTTGCATTATCTGCTTTATTTTTTCTACTTCATCTATCGCCAATAATTCTCCTTGTTTTAAAATAGCGATTTTATCACAAAGATATTCAGCTTCTTCCATATAATGAGTAGTGATAATTACACTTATCCCCATATTTTTTAGTTTTTTTATTTCTTGCCAAATATCATATCTCACATCAGGATCTAATCCCACACTTGGTTCATCTAACAATAAGATTTTAGGCTTTACTAATAAAGCTCTAGCAATCATTGCTTTTCTAGCCATACCACCGGATAATTTCTCAATCTTTCTATCTTGCCAAGTATTCATTTCAAATTGAGATATTATTTTTTCCACTTCATATTTATAATTTTTCACCTTATACAAACGAGCATAATATAGCAAAGCTTCTTTAACGGAAAATTCTCTTTCCATATTATTATCCTGCATGACAAAACCTAGCTTAGACTTTATCTTTGCTCTTTCTTTATCAGCATCAATCCCTAAAATATCAAGCTTACCTGAATTTGCTCTGCTTAAACCAGATATTATCTTCATCATACTCGTTTTACCAGCACCATTAGGACCTAAAAGCCCCAATATCTCGCCTTCTTCAAGTGTCAAACTTATATCTTTTAAAATAATTTTATCCTTAATTTGTTTATTTATCTTATTTAAACTTAAAACCTGCACTAATTTTTCTCCCCTTGTTTTACATCATAAGGGAAACAAACTAAATGTTTTTGTCCATTTTGTTCTAAAGACATGACTGACGTTTCTACATCATATAAATCACAAAGTATTTTTTCTGTAAATACATCTTGCACCAAACCTTCAGCAAAAATCTTGCCTTTTTTCACCGCCACTAAGCGATGACTATATCTAGCAGCATGGTTTAAATCATGCAAGACCATAATCACTGTGATTTTTCTTGTTTCATATAATTTATATACTAAATTCATCAAATCCAATTGATGTTTTACATCTAAATACGTAGTCGGTTCATCTAATAATAAAATCTCTGGGTTTTGAGCTATCGCCATTGCCAGCCATGCTCTTTGACGTTCACCACCAGATAAAGTATCTAATCTTCGATATCGCATATGTGATGTATTTGTCTGCGTCAATGCTTCTTCGATTTTTTCTTCATCAATTTTATTTGGCGAAGAAAATAATCCTTGATGTGGCATTCTACCATAACAGACTAAATCATAAACAGTCATATCCATTGGAGCCGTTGAAGATTGTGGCAATATTGACATTTTGCGTGCTATATCACCAGGTTTCATTTTTTGAATGTCTTTTCCTTCTAATAAAACAGTCCCATGTGTAGGCTTTAATAATCTACCTAAAGATTTTAATAATGTGGATTTTCCTGAACCATTTGGCCCAATAATACTTATTATCTCTGATTTATCTACCTTGAAATTCAATTTATCAGCAATGATTTTTTGCCCATATTGCAATGTAAGTTTATCTGCTTGTAAAATCATCTCTTTTGCATTCCCCTTTTCAATAAATAAAGGAAAAACGGCGCACCAATAAATGACATAAATACACCTACAGGCACCTCTATCGGACTAAAAGCAGTCCTTGCCACTGTATCCGCTACAATCAGTAAAATTCCACCAAAAATAGCTGAACTAGGCAATAAATAGTTAAAATCAGAACCCACTACTAGACGCATCATATGTGGCACTATAAGACCAACAAATGTGAGCATACCTGCCACGCTCACAGCAGAAGCAGCTAATAAAGCCGCCAGCGTAACGAGGAAAAATCTTGTAGCTTCCACTCGTGTCCCCAAACTTTTTGCTACATCATCACCTAATTGCAAAGCGTTTAACAATTTACTGCTGATACTCACACCTACTAAACCAATGATAGTATATGGCAAAATCATAGTTACATGCTTCCATGAAGCACCTGAAAAACCACCTGCCATCCAATTCACTGTACCTTGAATTTTATCGGAGAAAAATACCATCAAACATGTCATACCGCCAGCAAAAAATGCTGAAACTGCCACACCAGCTAAAATCAATTTAAGTGGCTGAATACCATCTTCCCATGCCAGTGCAAATAAAATTAAAGTCGCTACCATCGCTCCTACAAAAGCTACGATTGGCACCATATTCGTATATTCAGGTAAAATAATCATGACTACCATAGCAGCAAGACCAGCCCCTGCTGATACCCCAATAATACCTGGATCTGCCAATGGATTTTTCAATACACCTTGTAATATACAGCCTGCAATAGCTAAATTTATACCAGCAAACATCGCTGTAAGCACTCTAGGAATGCGAATGTGATATAAAATTCTATAACTTTCTGTATTTTGAACACCTACAAACACATTATATAAATCGCTAAATGATGTATTTGCTGTACCTATAATCATGCTGATAAATAAAACTGCTACCAACAAAATCAATCCCAAAAACATCACTAAATTGCGTTTTTTACTTCTAGGATCTCTTATCTTTTCACTTATACTAGCAATAGCCATTACCATACCTCATATTTTTTATTCTTGTAAATATAAATCATCTGCCAATATATTTATCGCTTTAGCTATATTAGTACCAGGATTTACAGCAAATAACTGATATGGTAATACATATACTCTATTATTTTTCACAGCAGATATATCTTGCCACAAAGGATTTTGCCCTAAATTTTCATCTATACTATTTTTTACTGCGTCCACATCACCATGAGTTACTACAAATATCGCCTCTGGATCTTGTGTAGCAATATATTCCATTCCTAATGGGATATAGCCACTGTCTTTTGCTACAGAATCCACATTATCTGCTATATTATTACCACCTAAGCGTTTTAATAAATCTCCTGTAAATGATTTACTTGTTGCCATGCTAAAGCTATCTGTCGTTCCCCAAATTATCAAACTTCTTGGAGCTGTTTTATTTTCTGCTCTAGCAATCGCTTTTTCATAATCAGCTTCTATTTCTTTGATTTTTGCTTGAGCAATTTCTTCTTCTCCTGTTAATTCTCCATAAAAACCTAAAGTGGATATCACATCTTCATATGTGTCTAAAGATTTAATCAACACAGGAATATTAGCTTTCTCTAAAGTAGGAATTAATTGCTGATGAAAAGGTACATTTACACCAATTACTAAATCAGGTTGTAATTTCAAAATAGTTTCTACACTAGGATTGTGAATTACACCGATTTGCTCTATATTTTTTGTTCCTTCTTTGACTTCATCACTCAAAGCTTCTGAAGTCGGTTTTCCCACTATTGTATTAGTCTCTTTACCGCCAGCATAATAATATAAATCTAAATGAGAAGCATTTAATAATACTACACGTTTAGGATGTGTTGGTATCGTTACCTCTCTACCTGTGCTATCTGTAACGACTCTTGTTGAGCTGATATTATTTGTATCTTCTTCATGTGAGCGAAAGCCTAAAAACAATCCGCCAATAGCTATCAAACAAATAATTCCAAAGATTACTTTTCTCAAATAGCCACTCATATTTTCACCTCTTTATTTTCAATCAACTTTTTATACAAATTTTATTTACATCTTTGCCAATTTTACTTATACAACTACATTTAGGACATTTTATTTCTACATATTTAACTTTTCCATAAAAAAGCAATCTATTACATCGCTTACATCTATGTTCTGGTAATTTAGTTAACGTTTTCTTTTCGTCTTTTTTTTCATCATCTATAATAATATTTTCGATTTCTTCTTGTTTTAATATAACTTCTTGCATCAAAAACATCTCTTTTCTCAATATCAATTCAAATAAAAATTAACAGGAACATTCATACTAATACTTTCGCCTAAACCATGACTAAATGGACATGCATTATATACTGCATTTAAAGCAGCCTTATCTAAGTTTCCATTAACACTAGAAACTACACCTGCACTGATTAAATTTCCACTTGCATCAATAGTTACATTGATAATTACTGTACCTTGCTGATTTAATCTGACAGCTGCATAAGGATAAGATTTATGATTTTCCACAGCTTGAGCAAATCTACTTGCTACACTATATCTATCTTCGGTAACATTTGCTCCGCCACTAGCTCTTTCATTATCGCCACCAGCCATGCCTTCTGCTGTACCACCACTTCCACTGCCACTGTTTTTATTTTCGCTACCAGAAAAATTCTCACCATCTCCCTGACCAATACCGTCACTGATTGCTTGCGTATCATCTTCTGATACTGTATTTGTCATATTATTGGAAGCTGGTAAAATTCCATCTTCTGCACTAATTTCATCTTTTTCAATCTGCTTATTTTCTACATTATTTATTTGTTTTATATCTTTATTTTCATTTACTTCATTATTTTTATTTTTAATATTTTGATTATCATTATCACTATTATGCTTAAAAATATTTTCTATATCTCTACTAAATGAATTGAATGATGATTTTTCTTGAGCTTTTGCTATCTGTTCTGGTGTGTCCGCTAGATTGACTGTAATCAATTCTTCTTTTGGTCTTTGTATCTCCTGATGAAAGCCTGCTACCATAGCACCAATAGTTATGACTACTATAAAATGAAAAACAAATGATATTGAAAAAGATTTTTTCCAAATATGTTTTTTCATTGATTATTTCTCCTGAGTAGCTATGGATAATTTTGTTACACCTGCACTCTTGATTTCATCCATCACTTTGATTACTTTTCCATGTTCTACATTCTCATCAGCTCTTAAAATCACAGGAGTATCTGCTTTATCAGCTAATTGTTCCACTCGCGGTTTTATTTCTTCAATGTCCACCACAGTATCACCTATACTGATTGTGCCATCTTTCATTAGTGTGATAGCCACTGGCTTTGGTGCTTCTTTATGACTAGAAGATGCTACTGGCAAATTCACAGGCATAGATTTTTGATAAACCATTTGCAAAGTACTAAATAAGAAAAACACCATCAAGAAAAATATAATATCAATCATCGGTATAATCATCAATCGTGGTGGTCTTGCCACGCGATTACTACGTATATTCATTATTATTTACCTCTTGCCTTACTAATCACTACAGTACAAACATTTTCTACATCAGTCAAAACACTATCTAAGCGATTGCTAAAATAGCTATGCACAATCAAGGCTAGCACGGCTACACAAAGACCAGTAGCAGTCGCGATTAACGCCTCACCTACACCACCAGTGATCAATGCAGGATTATCCCCAGCAACATCTAATACTTTAAAAGAACTAATCATCCCCACCACTGTACCTAATAAACCTAATAGCGGAGCCATTGTAACGATAGTATCTAAATAATTTAAATTTCGTTTTAAACCATTTGCCCTAACAGAAATATATTCCTCAAAACTTTCCTTCATTGACATTGGACACTCACGATATTTTAAACCTATCGCCAATACATCACTGACAAAGCAACGATTATTAGCACATACTTTTTCTGTTTCTTGCCAATTACACTCTTTAGCTAAAGCTAAAATTTGTTGAGCCATATCTTTATTATCGCCACAAGTCCTCTTATAATAAATAAAACGCTCAATACCAATAGCAACAACTAAAATAGAACAAGCTAAAAGCGGATACATCACCCAACCACCATGATGAAATAATTCTAATGCACTAATAATAAAATCCAATTTAAACGCACCTTTCTCTAAATAATAATCTTCATTAAAAAGATAAAACTCCATAGAATAAATCTAAAATAAAATTTTCCTATACTCTAAATAAAGATAAATATACACAAAAAATTTTATTTAAAAATATATTCTATGGAGTTCTAGACTCTCTTTTAAAAATTACATAAACAATTATATTGAAAACAATTCTCATTGTCAAATATTTTATGAACAATTTTTAAATCTATTCAATTTTATTTTTTAGTACATTCTAACCATTCTTGATAAATATACTCTTTCAATCTATTGAAAGTATCATTATCTTTTTTACCTACAGCTTTTCCTTCAAATTCTGTAGCACGAATACACAAATCACCAGAACTACTTACAATTACTTCATCAGCATTGATTAATTCATCTACTGTAAAAGGTCTTTCTTCTACTTCAATATTCAACGCTTTACATGCTTTTAATAAATGCGCTCTAGCAATACCAGGTAAAATATATTCATCAGCAGGATGAGTGATAAATTTTTTATCTTTGATTATATGCACATTACTATGAGCACATTCTGTAACTATATCACCACGATGAAATACAGTTTCATCACAATTATTTTCCTTAGCATGTTGATAAGCTACTACACTAGGAATTAAATTCAAAGTCTTAATATTACAATGTAAAAATCTTGTATCTTCCATAGAAGTCAATTTATATTCTTTATCTTTATCAGTTATTTTTTCTGGGCAAATTGTTATCCATAAATTAGCTTTTTGCTCTTTATCATAATTATGACTTCTAAGACCGTTGCCACCACGAGTAGCTTGCCAATATACAAACAGTTCATCATCATCTAATTTTTGTACTAATTCATTCAATAAATCTTTTAAATACTCTTTAGTAAATCCTAAATTGATATTTAACAATCTAGCGCTATTAAAAAATCTATCAACATGTTCCTGAACCTCCCACGACTAAAGTCGCGGGGTTCTCGGTCAAGTATTCTAACGAATACAGTATCTCCGAGCTATCCCCATAGTTC
>NZ_CFQVBI010000026.1:0-8075 GCF_986095205.1 Megamonas sp.
AAACAATGATATCGAATCATTGTTTTTTAGCGAGCTTATATCTCCATAAATAAATTTAGGGGCTTTACGCTCGCATTTGGTAAATAGATATTTTATATCCATTTCATTATTAAAAATCTCACTATTTATCTTTATTACTTCTTGGAATGTAAATTCCCCAACATGTTTTAGCTTATTTTCGATAATTTCTTCTGAACAATTTAGCAAATTAGCTAATATATGTGCTATTTCTTCTGTTTTATAGCCTTTTTTTACAATCTCATTAACTAAATTATTATACATAACATCACCACCTTTCCAAATATGGAAATATTTTAGTTTTATTTTACTTCCATTTATGGAAGTAAAATAACTCACAGGAAAATATTAAAATTTTTAGAAATCTATCAACTTTACACTAAAATTTATAAATGATATACTATTTCAATAATCCGAAATGGAGGAATAATATATTATGGAATCCTTTAAACCTATATTGGAAAAAATAAAAAAAATAAAACAAGAAAAAGGTTATACTAATGAAGTTTTAGCTCAAAAATCAGGTATTCCCCTCAGTACTTTGAATAAGATTTTATCTTCTGTTATCAAAGATCCTAAAATCGGTACACTTATAGCTATTACCGATGCTTTGGATATCGATATAAATTCTTTAGTTTATAAAGATAATAAAAACTCAACTCCTCACATTCAAAATATCCAATCTAAAAACTTAACTAACAATTTAAAAAATTTGGCTAATGAGTATGATTTAAACGTTGATGATATTTTATTTATCGATAAATATATTAATTTACCCATTGAAGATCGTCATAAATTTCTTTCTCTATTAAAAATATTGACATCAGATAAATCCGATAATAACGTTCCCATATTAAATAAACCAGACCATAAATTATCTATAGAAAAAAAACAAACATTATTAGCTTCCATTTCTTCAAATGGTTCATAAAAATCCATTAAAAAAAAGGCAGTTTATGATTAATTTCATAAACTGCCTTTTTAATACTAAAATATTTTATTTAAACAAATTGTCTAATATAAATAAAAAAATCATTGATGAATAAAATATATTAACTATATATTTTATATACTTATCGTCTCATCATATTTTGAAAACGTTTCTTATCTGATAAACTTTTCAAAGCACTTGTATAAATTTTGCTTACTATCTTATCATCAATCATTTGCATTTGCATATTGGAACCTAAATCACCACATACTTTACCCTGTGAGTCTATCAAATATCTCTGTGGCATACAATAATAATTTCCATCATTAGTAAACATATATAATGTCAATGAAGATACTGTATCTTTTAAATCCTCATCTTTTCTAAGCTCTGTTAGGAAATTACTTTCTTTATAATGTTCTTCTGCAGATACTATTAAGTAATATTGTCCATCTTTTTTTACTACTTCTACAGTATCGGTATCAATATATACTGTTCCTAAATCTGAATTTCCTACCATTTTAAAAGCTTGAGCTTGTACATGTTTAATAGGTCTAATAAATATGATTCCTATGATGATAATACACAATATAAAAATATTTACTATTCCCATATTATCTCTTATTATATCCATATTTTTTACCTAATATAAAATTATTTGGAAGCTTGTTGTATTGGAGTAAATACATAATTTACTAATTTTTGATTTTTATCAAATACAAAAATTATTGCAGCTACTGGTTGTTTATCAAAAGTAGCTAAATAAGTAACTCTATCTTCTTGTTCAAATTTCTCAAATGCACGGAAATTTACATCTTTTACATTACCAAATTTTTCTTTAACTTCAGCTGGTAATTTCTTATATGTTCTTTCACTTACACTTTTTTTCAAGTTATCAGAAAAATCTTTGCTAACTACAGCATATTCTGGTGCTTGTTCTTTAGTGAATACACCCATAAAAGTTTCTGCTATCTTTTGTTCTTTATTTAAATCACTTCCATCAGAAGCAAAGCATAATCCACTAAATGCCATCATCATGATTAAAGTTAAAGTAAATATTATTTTTTTCATTTTATTTCATACCTCTTTTTTATTAGATAAGCGACAGAAAATCTGTCGCTTATCTATATTTTTATTCAATTGTCACCTAAATACTTTTGCTAATTAAGCATTTTTCTGAGAAGCTTGTTGTCTTTCTGCAAGTAATTTTGCATGTCTTTGAGCTTGTGCTTTTACTTTTTCTTGCTGAGCTAATTTTTTCATTTCTTCAGCTTGTTCAAGATGTCTTGCTTCTTCATCTTTTGCTCTTTCAGCAGCGGATTTACGACCGAGTTTCCATGTAGCACCAATACCACCCATTAATTCATCGCCGGAGCTAGAAAGACTTGCACTAAGCATGAAGTCTTGGTTTGGATAATGGAATACACCAATAGCTATACCAGTTTCGCTCTTATATTGACCTACGCCAATAGCGATTTCTGTTGGAGCTTCTGGGTCAAATCCCATAGTACGAAGGTTTGCGATAGCTGCTGCCATAGCGCCTACTTTATCAATACGTTCTTCAACATTACCTAAGCGTTTTTCAACACTATCAATACGATTACTTAAAACCATATCATTAGCGTAGCTAGTACCTGCTACATCTTGGATAGCATGATCAAGAGCTACATCGGCTTCTACCATAGATTCAGAATCAGTAATGTATTCAGTAGTTGCATTACCATCTTTATCAGCATCTTTATATGCATCTTTAAGATCTTCTTTGCTTGTAGCACCGATAGTATCTTTAACAGTTCCGATATCATCTTTACTTGCAATACCACTTACAGTTACAGAGCTTGTTCCTTTGTTATATTTGTCTTGGCTTGTAATTGTTAAAGTACCAGTTTCTCCATCAAATTTAGTACCATCCTGAACAACGCCACTATCTGTAAGTTTGCCATCTAAAGCTACTGTATCGCCGTCTTTTTGCGTTAAGGAAATTGTACCGTCATCTTTGATAGTACCACCAGTTACAGTATTATTATCTGCATTTGTTGCTGTACCACTGATATTATCAATCTTGTTATCAAGTTTACCGATAGCAGTAGTTACACTATCACCATTTACAAGTTTATCGCCAGTTACTTTGTCATAGTTAAGATCACCAACGTTAGTTTTCAAACTATCAAGTTCAGCTTTACTTGCTACATCGTTAATAACTAACTGATTACCTGTTACTGCTCCAGTACCATCAACTTCATTGATAGTAATTGTACCTGTTGTTTTATCTGGTGTATAAGTCTTACTTGTGTCTAAATGTTTTTCATTACTAGCGACAGGACCATCTTTAACAGCATCTTTAATAGCATTGTTAAGGTAATCAACGTTTACAGCTTCACTGCCATCATTACCAGAAGCATATGCTACATTAGTAATACTTGTACCACCTGTAGGTGTTCCATTACCAGCTCTAGAAGCTCCATAAGGTGCACCTGCTAAAGCAATATGACTATAATCAATAGTACCATCTACATTAACATCATAAGCAGCTACTGCACTATATAAATCATCTAATTGAGATTCTGTTGCTGCTCTACTTGTTTTAGGTGTGTCATCTGCAAAAGTAGCTATTTGTGACTGTTCTGGTTCAGGTGGTGTCCATGTTGTATTTTCTAATCCTGTAATTGTAGCCATATTATCACTGCTAGTAGTGCCATCTTTATTAACTCTCTTTTCAGCATTAATTCTAATACCACTATCATTAATGTAGCCATCTTCATTTACAACTGCACCAACAACTACTGCACCATCTTCACGAACTGCTAAACCAATAGTACGTTCTCCTTCTTCTGGTTGGAATGGTTTATCTTTATCTGCTTGACTACTGAAATCAGAAATTAATGTATATTCCATACCTGTTTTATCATATTGAGCATGAGCAATCTGAGTTACAATATCACCAATATCATTTAAGCTGTATTTTAAAATTTTATCCTTTGAAGTTGAATCTGAATTAGGCATATAAGATATAACATCTTTTGCATGAACCATACCATCTGTAGTTATACCAAATACCCCTTCTCCTGAAGTATTTGTTGCATACATCATAAATCCACCATGAGTAGAAATAAAATTATCGATTCTTTCTTGATCGTCAATATACGATTCTGGAATATATCCTGTTACTTTTACTGTTTCTGGGTTTCCATCTTCTCCTATTCTAGTCACTTCTTTAAGAGTAGGATCTGTATAAAGTGTAAGACTTGTAGATGTTTTTTGACCTGCTTTATCACCTAAAGTAATATTATCATTTAAACCAAATTTAAGTTCATTACTTGTTCCACCAGTAGCACTTACTGTTATATTTCCATCGCCTTCAAAGTTTAAGGTTTCGTTTGGTTTTACATTAATAGTATTACCACCAGCTTTTGCATTCCATCCTGCATTAGCGACTTCTGCTACTTCACTTACAGCTTGTTGTAACTGACCTTGAGTTGCAGCTGTTCCTTGAAGTTCTTCACTGTTTGCTACTTGTTTTGCGAGTTCATCATCCCAAGTAGTATTTGAAAGACCTGTTATTGTACCTTTGCCACCATCAATAACAATAGCATTTTCAATACCTTCACTATTAGTATAACCAATAGAAACAACATTACCATTAATATTAGTGAAATTTGTACCTTCTGCTGTTTCTTGATTTACTTGAATAGTACCTTTTGTGCCTGTTAATTCAATACTGCTACTATCACCTTTTAAAGTAATGTCATCGTTTAATGCTACTTTTATTTCATTATTAGCAGCAGTTACTGTAACATTTTCATCTCCAGCAAAGTTCAATTTATTATTATCTGGAGTGATATTCACTTCATTGTTCTGACTATCTGTTGCAATCCAGCCTGCATTTACTTTATCGGATACAGATTTCAACTGATCTTCCGTTGCAGCCTGACCGGAAACATAATTATCCGCATCCCACGTTTTATTTGTAAGACCGTTGACTGTTCCGCCATTATCTGCATTTACAGTAATTCCGCCAGCTGTAATGTTACCGGTTGCAATCGAACCGCCATTAATTACCGTACTGCTTGTTGTCGTTTCACCAGTATCTCTCATTGTCTGCGTATTGGTAATAGTTAAGCCGTTCTGGTTGAATGTCATATCATTTACGTTATCATATTTTCCTGTTCCGCCAAATATAAGTTCAGAATTATGAGCGTTGATTGTTCCATTCGTTCCGCTTAATTGAACACTATTTCCGTCTTCAACATCGTCATCCAGCGTTATATCAGGGTTCAAGTCAAATGTTAAGTTTGTACCAGTTATATTACCCTTATCATCTTTTACAGCAGTCTGATTTACAGCAATATTTCCGTCAGTATTAGCAAAGTCTACTTTATCGCCGTTGGTAATATCAGTTGTTACAGCTCCATTATTCGTAGAAGCAGTCCAGCCGCTATTAGTTATCTGATCAGAAAGATCACTTACCACATCTCCAAGCTGACCTTGAGTTGCAGCTATAGTTGCGGCACCATCTGCAGTACCATCTGCTTTATCAGCTTTTACCTGATCTGCTATTTCAGGAGTCCAAGTAGTATTTGTAAGACCTTCCACTAAACCTGAATCGTCAGCATTAACAGTTACATCACCAGCTTGAACCATTCCTTTTGCAATTACATCATCTTTAGTTTCAACGCTGCCGCTTGCTCGAATGACCAAATTATTACCAGCCGTGTTGAGAATTACTTTATTAGCATTAGCAGCATTTGTTGGGTCGTTAACTCTAGTTATAGTTACATTACCGATAGTAGTTTTGCCCTTAGTATAATTATATGATACATCCTGTGTATTATAACCTATTTCATTTAAACTATTTATGCCAACTTTTCTACCCATATAACCATGATCGCCATCATAATCATACGATACTACATCTGCACCGTTGCCATTATTACCTCTCGAATTATTAACAACAATGCCATCTTTATTAATTGTTACTGCTGTTTCACCTTTAGAATTGGTCAACGCTATGCTGCCGTCATTACCGTCTAAATTGATACTAGAGCTTTCTTTATTTCCTAAAGTGATATTATCATTGAGTTTAACATCATAGGTAGTTTTACCAGTTTCAGCATCTACCTTCTGGCTTAACTGTAAATTGCCATCACTATAATCTGGAGCATTACCAGCCGGAGTGCCGCCGTTTACTGTTACTTCCGTATGCGAAGATGCCGCTGTATTTGCTTTATCCCATACAGATTTCAACTGACCTTCTGTTGCAGCTCTACTTACATCGTCAGTTTCGCCGTCCCAAGTAGTATTGGAAAGACCGGTTATCGTAGAGGACGGTTTGCCTGTAGCTTCGTCATAAGCTGTATCAATATTAACTCCACCAATAACAGCTGTTCCATCTCTACCGTCTAAAGCAATATTAGAACCTAAACCAATAACACCTCTCTCACCATCTAATACAATATTACGACTGTCTTCTGTATGGTCTCCACCTAAATATACTTTATCATTTAACGCAACCTGAATAGCCTTATTTGTCGTATCTGCTGTTACTGTAATATTATTATCTCCAGCAAAATTTAATGTAGTTGTTCCACTATCTGTTGGATTTACTTCAATTTTATTTGTTCCATCTGTTGCAACCCAACCTGCATCTACTTTTTGATTTGTAGCATATAACTGACTACCATTTACTGCATCTGTAGAATCTTCGTTTATTCTTCCAGCTGCAACATTAGTAATAGTTCTTTCACTGCCTTCACTACCTACACTTACAGTGCCAATAGGATTTGATCCTGCATATCCTTCTGTACCTACAGCTCCATTAGCTATAGAACCACTACCAATTGCTACATCATTGTTACCATTTGCTTGTGCATTATGACCAATAACCACTGTATCAGAAGCCATATGTGTTGTTTCTTCATCTGAAGAACCAACAATAACATTATTATTAGCAGCTTGAACAGCATGATTATCGCCTAAAACTACGTTACTATCACCGTTTGTAACAGTATTTTTAGTACCAATAACTGTATCATTTGAGCCATTTGTAATAGTATTTTGATATCCATTAATCATATTAAATTTGGATATATCTCTTGATGTACCTGTTATCTCATTTTGTACACCAATAAGTTGGGAGTTCTGTGCATAATCAGCTTTATTGCCACCGCCAATAGCTAATACAGCACCACCATTTGATTTATTACGATCAGATACTGAATCTCTAAAGTTTTCTGCTACATCTGCTACATCACCACTAACACTACTAGGAGATGGTATACTAGCTGTAGAATTAGTAATTTCATTGCCTGTACCAAATACTAATGAACCATTACTATTCTGCGTCTTATTTGCCATACCTATAACACTATTAGCTACACCAGATGTCATTCCAGCACTACTTGAATTTGACTCTATACTATTTAATGTACCAACTATTACAGACCCAAAATTTTGTGCAGAATATAAAGACCCTAAAAATCCTGAAGTATTACCATATTTAGTAGTTGTAATATTATATGAACCTATATTGGTTGATAAACTACCACTTATATATGAGTTAGAACCTATAGATGTTTCTCCTACTCCCATAGCTTCATAAGTTTTATAATCAGAAAGATCTACATCTCCCATTTTTCCTTTATAATCTTTAACACCTATATTAACTGTTGCATTTAAAGCTTTACTATTTTCACCAATAGCAATACCACCTGTATAAGTATCACTACCAAAAAGAATAGCATCTGCTTTTCTTCCATTTTGAACAGAAACAAATGCTCCGTTTCCAAGCGCTATACTACTAGATTTTTCAACCCCTATAGCTTCATCCCAAATCTGTGCATTTGTATCAACTAAATTATTAGCTTCACCTTCTCTATATTTGCCATGTACAACAGCAACATCTGTTTTCTTAGCAAGTCCAGTAATCGTTATAGTTTTTGTAGCAGCATTTGGATTATTTAAATCTTTTACAGTAAGTGTCAAATTTCCATTATCATCTACAGTGTATTTTCCACCACTACCATTTGTTGGATTGGCTACTAATTGATAATCTGTTCCACTTAATCCACTTGTTAATTGAGATAAATCTACTTTTATTGCTTCTCCTAAGTGACGATTTATTGTTAAT
>NZ_CFQVBI010000027.1:0-27018 GCF_986095205.1 Megamonas sp.
TTAATTTTTATCATAAAAAAACGTATTATCCATAAAAGATAATACGTTTTTTATTTGAATTATTTAATTTGCAACAGTATCTGTAGTTGTGTTTTCAGTTACTGGTTGGCGATTTTTTTGACCTGTCCAACCATATTTGATTGTGAGAGTTGTTATACCTGCGATTAACATAAATAATGCCATAGCAAAATATCCAAGGTCAAAAGAACCTGTTTCTGTTTTGATGAAGCCCATCATATAAGGGCCAACCCAACCACCAAGATTACCACAGGAATTGATAAGACCGATAGCACCAGCAGCTGCAGGGCCTGTTAAGAATGTAGTAGGAACTGTCCACCATACGCCCATAGAAGCATAGATACCGATAGCGGATAAGCAGATTAAAAATAATGCTACAGAAGGATTACTAGCAAATGGGCTAAGTCCAAGACCAATAGCGCCGATGAACATGGCAATAGCTACATGCCAAACTTTATCACCTGTTTTAGTAGATGTATAACCTGCTATTATTTGTACGATTAAAGCTACAGTCATAGGGATAGCGATAGCGCCACCTAATAGAGAAGTTGACCAACCAGAAAGGCTTTTTAATACAGTTGGCATCCAGAAGTTGAAGCCCCAGAAACCAATTACCCACATGAAGTAGATAAAGCAAAGTTTTAAAACTTTTTTATCAGTAAAAGCTTGCATAACAGTATATTTTTTTACTTTTTGTAAACGCGCTTGTTCAGCTTCAAAAGCTTCTGTTAAATATTTTTTCTCAGCATCATTGAGCCAAGATACTTGATCTGGTCTATCTTTAACCCAGAAGAAGAATACTACAGCAAAGAGGAGAGCAGGAACAGCTTCTAAGATGAATAATTCTTGCCAACCATGCATACCTAAAATAGAAGTATTTAATAAAACACCAGCTAAAGGAGCACCGATAATAGTAGATAATAATAGCGAAGTAAGCATTAAGGAAGTAGCACGAGCTCTTTCTTTTGGTGTGAACCAACGAGGGAATAATACAGAATAAATAACAGGATAAAGACTTGCTTCAGATGCACCAAGTAAGAAACGATAGATATAAAATTCAGTTTGAGTAGACATGAAAGCCATGAGAACGCAAACGAGACCCCATGTAAACATGATACGGGCAATCCATTTACTAGCAGAATATTTAGCAGCGATAAGAGAACCAGGAATTTCTAAAAGTAAGTAACCCATGAAGAAGATACCAGCACCAGCTCCAAAGATTTCAGGTGTAAGCCATGGTAAATCTTCAGTCATAGTCAAAGCTGCATAAGCTATATTTACACGGTCGATACAAGCGATGATTGAAACTAAGAATACAGGTAAAATAATATGTAAATCACGCTTTCTTTTTAAACTTGCAAAATTGATTTGTTCCATTGTTAAAACCTCCTAATAAAATATTTTGTGTAAAACTAAGTATAAATACAAAAAACCTCCGCCCCATAAAGGGACGGAGGTTATATTTCCGCGGTACCACCCTGATTTTGTCTTAATTATAGACAACAGCTCTCAACGTACATCATAATACGCGTTTCTTATAACGTAGAACAAACGTTTTAGCTTACTGGATTTCAGCTAAAATCTTCAAGGATGATTTTCGTTTTTCTTTTGGCTACCACTTTTCAGCAAAATAGTGGCTCTCTGTAAGCTTTAAGGAAAAATTACTTGTTCCTATCTCTAGATTTATACTTTATTTTATATTTACAAATTTACAAAACTCATTGTAGATTAATATAATCTTATATTGCAAAATTGTCAATAGTTTTTTTTAAATAATTTATGATAAAATAAATAAATAATAAAAATTACAGAAAGTAGGTTGAAAAAATGGATAGTAGAAACTTACAATTAGCACATAATCTCATAAATTATTCTGTGCGTTTACAAAAAGGTGAAAAACTTTTAATTGAATTGATTGATGAAGGTATGGAGCTTGCACAAGCTTTGATACAAGAAGCTTATAAAGTAGGCGGTATACCGTTTTTGACTATAAAAAATTTGAAAATGCAACGTGAATTATTATTAAATGCTACAACAGAGCAAATGAAGCTTTGTGCAGAATATGAATCACTTCGTATGAAAAACATGGACGCATATATTGCTATTCGTGGCAGTGAAAATGTAAGTCAATTGAGTGATGTGCCAGCAGATAAAATGGAAATTTATTCTAAATATTGGATGAAGCCAGTGCATAGTGATATACGCGTGCCAAAAACAAAATGGTGTGTTCTTCGTTATCCAAATGGTTCTATGGCACAGCTTGCAAATATGAGTACAGATGCTTTTACTGATTTTTATTACAATGTTTGCAATTTAGATTATGCTAAAATGGGTAAAGCCATGGATAGCCTAGTTAAACGCATGGAAAATGCTGATAAAGTAAGAATTAAAGGCAAAGGAACAGATATAACTTTTTCTATCAAAAATATGCCAGCTGTTAAATGTGCAGGTGATTGCAATATTCCAGATGGTGAAGTTTATACAGCTCCAATTAAAGACAGTGTAAACGGAACAATCACATATAATACACCATCAATTTATCAAGGTACTACTTTTGAAAATGTATCTTTTACTTTTGAAAATGGTAAGATAGTAAAAGCTACAGCAAATCATACAGAGGCTTTAAATAAAATTTTGGATACTGATGAAGGTGCAAGATATATAGGGGAATTCTCCTTTGGTCTAAATCCATATGTAACTTTCCCTATGAAAGACATTTTATTTGACGAAAAAATAAGTGGTAGTTTACATTTCACTCCAGGTTGTGCTTATGAAGATGCAGATAATACAAATCGTTCAGCTGTTCACTGGGATTTAGTTTTAATTCAGACTCCTGAATATGGTGGAGGAGAAATTTATCTTGATGATGAATTAATTCGCAAAGATGGTTTATTTGTTGTGGAAGATTTACTCTGTTTAAATCCTGAGAATTTAAAATAACAAGTAAAACATAATTAGTAAGAAAACAAGGTACTACAAGGGTTCTGGTAGTATCTTGTTTTTTTGCAAAAAATCAAAATATTATATATAGTACTTCTTTGTTTACATATTTTGACATTTTTTATTAGATATTGTAAAATTGCCAATAAGAAAAATTAAATCCTTAATATCTCTAAATATGTCCAGCGTCCTGGAGGTGTCGATGTTGTTTTACGATGGTATAAAAGTATACATGCAGAATGGTAAATTAGACGATGTAGAGATAGCTTATTATATTAATAAAATAAGGAAAACACATAAGGGTAAAATCCTAAAACGTATATCTTTTATTTTAGGCGAAGGCTATATTGATTTAAGATACATGTTCCAATCTTATCCT
The DNA here is from genome assembly GCF_986095205.1 of Megamonas sp. Classification (NCBI taxonomy): domain Bacteria; kingdom Bacillati; phylum Bacillota; class Negativicutes; order Selenomonadales; family Selenomonadaceae; genus Megamonas; species Megamonas sp. The sequence continues at coordinate 3,338 of NZ_CFQVBI010000027.1, forward strand.
TTTGAAAGAATATGGCGAATTTCTACAGAAGATAGACTTATTGAATCTGTTGTATAAAGAGAAGAACTGCAAACAAATGATTGTATATTTTTCATTTGGTTGCAGTTCTTTTTTTATGTTAAGATGAAGTTAAAAGAAATAAAAGTAGGTGAGAAAAATGACAGAACAGAAAAGAATATTGATTGCAGTGATGATAACATCATTCATAGGTCCATTTATGGGGAGTTCAGTAAATATCGCTGTTCCAGCCATGGCTGAAGATTTTAACATGATGCCAGATGAGTTGACTTGGGCTGTTACAGCTTTTTTAATTGGTTCAGCAGCCGCTTTATTACCCTTTGGTCGTTTAGCTGATATAAAAGGACGCAGAAGAATATATCTACAAGGATTGGCTTGTATTTGTGCTACTACTTTAGTCTGTGCAGTAGTGCAAAACTTTTTAGCTTTTATCTTTGTGCGATTTTTACAGGGATTGTCCATGTCAATGATTTTTGGTACAAGCATGGCATTACTGGTCTCTTGTTGTGGTGCTGAGAATCGTGGCAAGACGATAGGTTTATCGGCAGCGTGTGTATATTCAGGTGTTTCATTAGGGCCTTTTATTGGTGGTTTTATCACAGATTATTTGGGCTGGAGAATGATTTTTTGGCTTACTGGTATAGCTTTATTGATAAATTTCTTTTTGATTTTTAAGGTGAAAACTGATTGGTATGGAGCAAAAGATAAAAAATTTGACTATATTGGTAGTATTATTTATCTAGTGATGATAGTTTTATTTTTATATGGATTATCAGATTGGACAAGACATGAATTTGTGCATTATATGCCATTTATAGCTTTTATTTTATTTTTATTATTTATATATGAGCAGAAAAAAGTTGCTTCACCACTTGTAGATTTATCTATTTTTAAAAATACAGTGTTTACCATGTCAAATATAGCCGCTTTAATTCATTATAGTGCGACTTTTGCTTTAGGTTTTGTATTATCTTTATATTTGCAATTAGTCAGAGGTATGGATGCTTTTACAGCTGGAGGATTTTTATTGATACAACCATTTATTATGACGATTGTCTCTCCTAAAGCAGGAGCATTGTCTGATAAATTCTCATCGAGACTTATTGCTTCTTTAGGTATGGGTATGATGATGATAGGATTATTTGCTTTTTCTTTTTTGGATAAAGATACATCATTTTATCTGATTGGTATAAATTTAGCTTTTATTGGTTTAGGCTTTGGTTTATTCGCTTCACCGAATAATAATGCCATTATGGGAGCTGTAGAGGCAAAATTTTATGGAGTGGCGTCTTCGATTTTGGCAGTAATGCGTCTTACAGGGCAAGCGATAAGTATGTCATTAGTAACTTTGCTATTATCTATTTTTACTGCTGAAGCGATAGAAAGTAATTATGTAGACATACTTTTACACAGTTTTAAATATATATTTATTTTATTTGGTTTTTTATGTATTATAGCCCTATTTGCTTCTTTGATGAGAGGTAAAGAAAATGTTAAAGAATAGTTAAATAATAGCTTGCGTTAGCATTTAGACAATGATATAATTAAGAAGTTATGTTAATAACGAGTTCCGCTTAGCGGAATTAATCCCTGCCCATTTGTGGGCCGATAGTCCAAAGAGGAGGTGATTTCGTGAGAAAGTACGAAGTCGTATTTATTATTAGACCAATGGAAGAAGAAGCAACTAATGCTGTTATCGAAAAGTTCTCTAACTTAATCGTTGCCAATGGTGGTACTATTGACAAAGAAGATCGTTGGGGCAAAAAACGTTTGGCTTATGAAATTAAAGACTGCACTGATGGTTTCTACTGCTTATTTGAATACACAGCAGAACCAGCTTGCTCTGCAGAACTTGATCGTGTAATGAAAATTACTGATGAAGTATTAAAACATATGATCGTTAGAGAAGACGAAAAATAATTATAAAGATTTGCCAGGGAGGAAATTACCATGAATAAGGTAATATTAGCAGGGCGTCTTGTGCGTGACCCAGAAGTACGTTACACGCAGACAGGAAAAGCGGTGGCAAGCTTTACTTTAGCTGTGAACCGTAGATTTAGTCGTAGTGCTGATCAACAACAAACAGCAGATTTTATTCCTATCGTAGTATGGGATAAATTAGCTGAAGTATGTGGCAACAATTTAGTAAAAGGCAGTCAAGTCTTGATTGAAGGTCGCATTCAGATTCGCAGTTATGATGCACAAGATGGAAGTAAACGCTATGTTACTGAAGTCATAGCCCAAGAACTTGAGTTTATGGGTTCTAGACCAACAAGTGCTCCAGCACCAACACAGCAATTCGGTGGTGCACAAATGCAGACTTCATCTCCAATGATGGGTGGAGCAGCAGCATCTTTCGGTTCTGAAGTACCCCCTGACGAAGAAATACCATTTTAAGGAGGGTAACAACATTGGTTAAACGCGATAGAAACAGAAGACCAAAAAGAAAAGTTTGTAGCTTCTGCGCTGATAAAATCGAACATATCGATTATAAAGACGTAGCAAAACTCCGTCGTTTCATTACAGAACGTGGTAAAATTTTACCTCGTCGTATTTCCGGTAACTGTGCTTGCCACCAACGTCAAGTAACAGTTGCAATTAAAAGAGCTCGTAACATCGCTCTTTTACCTTTCACAGCTGAATAATTTAGCGATAATTAAGCCGATATCAAATGATATCGGCTTTTTTGCATTTAAAAATAATTTTTTAACATATAACTGAAATCGTGTTGAGCATAGTCTTGCCAAAATTGTTCATATGTTTCTGGTTTTTTTGTAGGTTTATGCAAGCGAGGGCTTTTTTCAATAGATTTTTGAAAATCTTTAGCAAAATAGATTAAATCTTCTTTAGCTTTAGTAAATAGTGATTTGCCATTTTGCGTATTGATTAATAACATAGAAATGCCTTTATCATCATCAATATCTTCGCTGTTTACATTATCAGAGAAGTAATTCCAAAAATCGCCAATAGTTAAATCACTCACTCTGTCTAAATTAGTATAAGCACAATTATAGCAGGAACTCCTGAGGAAATTTCCTTTTAAAAATCCTTTGATATATTCATTAGTATCTTTATAAGAAATATCTTTTTTGTTGTTATCAAATTTGGCGATTACTTGATAGCGACGCCAGCCTGGTTTTTCACGAAATTTAAAATCAATGATATTAGCATTATGTGTGGATTTTAAATGATTTAGATAATCTTTGAATATCTGTGGTGAAGGCACACCATGGCAAAGTAAATCAACTGTGAATAATTGACCTTCATAGCGTTTTTTGAGAAAAGCATATAGACCTGCAACTTGGCAAGGTGTACCGGAAAATAATACTTTTTCGCCTTGAAGTAATAATTTACGGATATCCTTATATGTTGTTCCAATAAAACTCTGTACATATTTAGAGCCAATTAATAAAGGATAATCTTCAATTTTATTGATGATGATGTGTTTGGCTTTTAAATCATCAGTCAAAGTTGAGCCACAAACATAAAAATTTTGGGATAGTGCTTGTAGCATTAAAGCGCTAAATAATCCTCCAGAAGCTGCTTGTTGACGTTTTTGCGGATTTTTATGCCAGCAAGCATAGATTTCAGCTAAGTTTTCTTCATTATGTGGTTTGAAGTATACAGGGCAAGATTTATGGCACAATCCACAATTAATACATTTTTCTTTGTCGATTTGAGGTTGCCAAAAGCCTTGCTTGTCGGTGATTACTTGTATTGCATTTTTAGGGCAGATATTTTGACAAGATAAACAACCAGTACAACTATTTTTTGAGCACAGCATAAGTAAAACCTCCTTGTTATACCAAAATAGCCAAGATAGATAATGACTATCTTGGCTATTTATGTACACACAATTTTTAGTTATCAACACGACAAATGTCTGCACCTAATCCACATAATTTTTCTACGAGATTATCGTATCCTCTATCAATGTGATGAATATAAGATACTTCAGTTTCGCCATTAGCAACTAAACCAGCAAGTACCATGGCAGCTCCAGCACGTAAGTCTGTAGCTTTTACTTGACAACCATTTAATGAAGGAACACCTTCAACAATAGATGTGCGTCCATCAACTTTAATACAAGCTCCCATGCGTTTTAATTCATCTACATGCATAAAACGATTTTCAAATACAGTCTCTGTAACAAGACCTGTACCATCAGCAATAGTGAGCATTGCCATAAATTGAGCTTGCATATCTGTAGGAAATCCTGGATATGGTAGAGTTTTTATATCGATAGCTTTGGGGCGCTTGTTACAGCTAACACGGATACCATCGATATCTTCTTCAATTTTAACTCCTGCTTCATTTAATTTTGCAATAACAGGTTTTAAATGTTCACTAATAGCATTTTCTATATAGATATCTCCGCCAGTCATGGCTACAGCCACCATATAGGTTCCAGCTTCAATTCGGTCAGGAATAATTGTATAGTTATGACCAATTAATTTTGGCACACCTGTAATTTTGATCACATTTGTACCAGCACCGCGAATTTTAGCTCCCATGATGTTTAAGAAATTAGCTAAATCGATAATTTCTGGTTCTTGAGCAGCATTTTCAAGTATAGTCTGACCTTCAGCCATACATGCTGCCATGATGATATTTTCTGTAGCACCGACACTTGGGAAATCAAGATAAATACTAGTTCCTTTTAGCCCATTTGGTGCAGTAGCACTGATAAAGCCGTGTCCGATTTCGATTTCAGCTCCAAGAGCTTCAAAACCTTTGAGGTGTAAATCGATAGGTCTAGTACCAATAGCACAGCCACCAGGCATGGAAATTTTAGCTTTTCCATAACGTGCTAATAGAGGTCCCATAATAACAAAGGAAGCTCTCATTTTACGTACTAAATCATATGGTGCATCAACTGTTTTTAAAACAGTACTATCAACAAACAATGTATGTTGTTGACGATTGAAATCAACTTTAGCACCAAGCTGACGCAGAACTTCAGCGATTGTGCAGACGTCGTTTAAATAAGGTACTTCGTCTAAAACACATGGCTTATCCTGGGCCAGAAGAGTTGCTGCAATAATAGGCAGTACAGCGTTTTTTGCACCGCTAATTTTTACACGACCATGCAATTCATGACCGCCATGTATAATCAACTTTTCCAATTTTCATCCTCCACAAGACTTATATCTTTATTATTTTATCATTTACCTTTATGTATAGCAATAAGAAATTATATATATTATCTATAGACAAAGTGATTTAGAGTAAAAATAAAAAAGCTCTATTAATTTTTTGATAACTAATAGAGCTTTTAGATATATTTTATTTTTTAGCTACTTTTTGGCTATAAACGATAATTGCTCCGATAAAGAGAACAGGTAGAATATAATTCATATATTCAGTTAAAGATAACAAGAAATTACCAATGATTTTATCATGAAGTATCATACTAGCAGAAGTATAAGCTAAGATAGCAGAGCCAAGAGTGATGAGGATAGGTAATCTATCCATTAAGTTGGAAATGATTTGGCTACCCCATACAACGATAGGAATACTAATAGCTAAACCTAATAATACGAGTACCATATCACCATGAGCAACACCAGCGATAGCCAATACATTATCTATGCCCATAGCAGCATCAGCAATGATAATTGTTTTGATAGCAGTGGCAAAACCAGTAGAAGCACTAAGAGAATTTGTATCTTCAAGATTGTGTTTTTCTGGTTTTAATAATTTAAAAGCTATTGGCAATAAGATAAGACCGCCGATTGCTTGTAGAAAAGGAATTGTTAATAAATATGTTGCAATTAAAGTCATGATAGCGCGAATTACTACAGCACCGGCAGTACCAATATAAATGGCACGTTTACGCATATTTTCTGGTAATTTACGAGAAGCCATAGCAATGACTACAGCATTATCACCAGCTAATACTAAATCAAGTAAGATAATAGAACCTAAAGCTAATAAAAATTGAGTAGATAAGATTTCCATAAATTGTTCCTTCCATTAAAAGTCTTTTGAACACAAAAAAAGACTTTTAATACACACATGAATTATATGCGTATTAAAAGTCTCACTTATCGAAAATAATCGACGTTATTGCCAGAAGCGATTGCTACAGTGATTGTTGACAATAACACAAGGAAGTTACTCCCTTTTAATATCGTTATTATTATAATAGATAAATATAAAATCTGTCAATGATAATAGAAATAATTTATTTTAAAAAGTAATGATTATTTATTTGATGATAATTGTAAACATTCATCAATTACTTCTTGCATTTCTGGTGGTATGAATTTGTTTTTATGATAAACAATATTAAATTGACGTTTAAATACAAGTTCAGGCATAGTAAAAGTTTTTAATTTGCCTTCTTTTAATTCATCTTTGATAGCTTCAGTGGAGATTACAGAAACACCTAAACCACTGATGACAGCTTTTTTTATAGCTTCCATGCTATTGTAAATACCAGCAGTCTGATAATAAATATTATGTCTGTGCATTACTTGTTCAAATAATTCACGAGTTCCACTGCCTGTTTCACGAACGAAAAATCTTAGTTTTGTTAAATCTTCAAGAGTGATTTCTTTATCAGCTAATGGATGATTTTGTCCAATGATGAAGACTAATTCATCATTCATAAAAGGTTTAGTAATCAAGTATTCAGAATGGATTTCACCTTCAACTAAAGCTAAATCTAAGCTATCATTTAAAAGCATTTCTTCAAGCTCAGATGTATTATGAATTTCTGAAAAAATTTCTTTGCCAGAACCATTATGGGAAATATGCTGAATTAAATCAATGAGAAAATTACTGCCGATGGTGATACTAGCACCAATGCGAAGATGATATACTTCATTGAATGCACGCATAGCTTGTTCTGTTTGAGCGTTCAGATTGATCAAATTGCGAGAATAACGTAATAATCTACGACCTGCCTCTGTAATAAAAATACGACGACCTAAACGTTCAAATAGAAGTGTTTGATAATGTGCTTCTAATTCTTGAATAACTTGACTAACAGATGGTTGAGTCATATGAAGTTTTTTGGCAGCAGCAGTAATACCATTTTCTTCACAAACTTTAATAAATATAGCTAAATGTCTAAGTGTCATTATTACTCCTCTTTGTATTTATAAAATCTAAAATTAAAAATGTTTCACGTGAAACATTTTATTTATCTACTTGAATACCAGCTCCAGGTCCATCAGTAGCTATGGCAACGCCTGCTTCAGCAAATGTCTTCATATCTTTCATCATTTGAAGAGATGCGTCAATTAATTTCATGCCCAAGCTACAGATACAACCACCGCCTGTAGTTATATTTAAATCTAAATAATCAGGACATACAAACATTAGATAAGGATTGATAGCAGGAGCTAAAACTAAAGCGTATTTTAAAGCGATAGTGGATACTAAATCATCGGATAATGTCAATATGCCATTGCTAGCAGCACCTATGGCGATACCTGCCATAAAAGCGATTTGTTGTAAATCTTCTGTAGGTGTTAAGGAAAGAAAACCGCGTTTACCGTAACGTAAATCACCATTAGGTAGACATAATTGTTGTTGAATATTTAAGCTAAATGTACCACAAATTTCTTTAGGATGAGTTTCACAGCAAGCTATGCCTAAAACTTCAACATTTTTAATTTTAGAGCCATAACTTATACCTTGTAACAGACTGAATGATAATGTCTTTTCTGTGAGATTGGATTGTGGAATAGCAGTGAAATGATAATCTGCATTAGCATGATGAGCAAATGATTGAGTGAGTCGATGTTGTACGATACTACAGCTCTTTTCAGATGTTAAAACAATGATTTTTTTGCGTACAGATGTAGGTTTCACTTTTTTTACAATACCAGATATATGTTCAGCTATTTCTTCTAATCTACCTAAACTATAAATAGGTTTAGTCAGATTATCAATGCGAAATCTACATTGTTTTTGGATATCTGCGTCTAAAGCTGGAATATTGCGAGTGCGTTTTAATAATGTGGTCTTTGTATTTAAATCTGCTTGAGGAATGTTAGGGCGGATTAACTTATCTGTTTCAGCAAGTGCTGCTTGATATACAGATTGATAAGCTTCAATAGCACAATCTAAGATATTAACAGCGATAGATGAGCCTGTAGCTTCACCTAAGCGGAATTGTAAGTCCATGTATGGAGATAGATTTAATTTCTTTAAAATAGCGTTATGAGCTGGTTCAGCAGCTAAATGAGATGCCATGAGATAATTTGTTATTTCAGGGCAAATAGCTTGAGCGACTAAAGCAGCTGAGCCTGTATTAAAACCATCTAAAACGACAAAGCAACGATTAGCGGCAGCACCTAATATTATGCCTGTGATACAAGCAAGTTCAAAGCCACCTAATTTACTAATGACATCAATACCATCATTAGGGTCAGGTTTATTTACTTTTAAAGCTTGTTTTACTACTTCAATTTTAATGGCAAGTCGTTCATCAGAGATATTAGTTCCTCTACCTGTTGCTTGTTTAGGTGTTAGATTACAAAGACAAGCTACCATAGCAGCACTTGATGTAGTATTAGCAATACCCATTTCTCCAGGCAAGAAACAGCGATATCCTTGTTTAGCATATTCATTTACAAGTTCTATACCAGTTTCAATAGCACGGATTGCTTGTTCACGAGTCATTGCAGGGCCTTTAGCACAGTTTTGTGTACCATGAGCGATTTTGCGGTCGATTAATCCAGGAATATCATCGACAGGAGCTTTGATACCCATATCTACAACTATCATATCAGAACCACAAAAATTAGACATGCAATTGGCTACAGCACCTTTAGAAACGAGGTAATTTTTAGTCATATGTGCTGTTGTTTCTTGAGGATAAGCGCTGACATTCATTTCAGCAACGCCATGGTCGCCACAAGTTATGATAGTGAATTTTTTAGGAATTTCAGGGTGAATTTGACCTGTGATACCTACATAGCGCAATAATAGATTTTTTAACTCACCAAGACCATCTGCATTTGTCATGGTTTGAGCTAATTTATTTTCAACAAATTTTATCGCTCTTTGATCTGGTGGTAAGATTTTTTTTATAGTTTGATTAAGCAAGGACATTATTGTACTCCTTTGTTACTTGTTTAAGGCTTAAGCCAATGCGATTGCGTTTAGTATCTACACTGATGACTAAAACATTTAAAATATCACCAACAGATACAACATCTAATGGGTGTTTTACATGTTTATTGCTTAATTCAGAGATATGAATAAGACCAGCAGTCTTGATACCAATGTCAACAAAAACACCGAAATCAGTGATATTGCGAACTGTACCACGCATGATAGTACCCACTTTGATATCTTCTAATTTGATGATATTTTGGCGTGTAAGTGGTGCTGGTAAATCTTCACGTGGGTCGCGACCTGGTTTTGTTAGAGCATCTAAGATATCTTTAACAGTAAAAACGCCAGCATTTAATTTAGTAGCTAATTTATCTATATCTACTAATTTGATTTTAGCTTTAAGTAAATCTAATTTATTTTTATCAGCTAAATCTTCAAGGGAAAATCCTAATTCAGCTAATATTTGCTCAGCAAGAGGATATGATTCAGGATGTACAGGCGTATTATCAAGTGGGCAAGTAGCACCATTGATGCGCAAAAATCCTGCACATTGAGTATAAGCTGTAGGTCCAAGGCGAGAAACTTTTAGTAGTTCTTTACGTGAAGCAAATATGCCATGTTCATCACGATATTTAATGATATTTTTAGCTACAGTAGCATTGATACCAGCAATATGTTTTAAAAGAGCAGCAGAAGCTGTATTTAGTTCTACACCTACATGGTTAACAGCAGCTTCAATAACAGCATCTAAAGTATTAGCTAATTCTTTTTGATTGACATCATGTTGATATTGACCGACGCCAATAGCTTTAGGTTCAATCTTTACAAGTTCCGCTAATGGGTCTTGAATACGACGAGCGATAGAGATAGCGCCACGAATAGTTACATCATATTCAGGTAATTCTTCTATAGCTAATTTGGAAGCAGAATAAACAGATGCGCCTGCTTCGTTAGTGATTAAATAATGAACAGGTAATTTATGTTCATTGATTAAATTAGCTACGAATTCTTCTGTTTCATAAGAAGCAGTACCATTGCCGATAGAGATTAAATTTACTTGATATTTTTGAATATAATCTAATAGCTTTTGTGCAGATTTTGCTTTAGCGTCATCACTCATAGTGATATATAATACACCATGGTCTAAAACTTGTCCTGTAGCATCGACAATTGCCATTTTACAACCTGTACGATATCCAGGGTCAAGTCCCATTACAGTATAGCCAGCTAGTGGTGCTTGTAAGAGCAATTGTTTGAGATTGGAAGCAAATACGTGGATTGCTTGAGTCTGAGCTGTTTCCGTAAGTTGATTGCGAATTTCTCTTTCAAGTGCAGGGAAGATTAGACGTTTATAGGCATCAATGATTGCATTTGTAAGAAATTCTTTGTATGGATTATTCTGTTTTAAGATAAATTTAGTGATGATAGCAATATCTTTATCTATATCACTGATTAATTTTACTTTTAAAATATCTTTACTTTCACCGCGATTGATAGCTAAAATGCGATGTGATGGTAGATGTTTAATTGGTTCTGTATAATCTTCGTACATGAGAAAAGCTTCATCATTGTCAGCTTCTTTATCTCTAGTAATGCTCAATGAAGAAGTTTGCCAGAGATGTTGGCGAAGTTTAGCACGAATATCTGCACTATCAGAAATAGTTTCGGCAATGATGTCAGAAGCGCCAGCGAGTGCTTCATCACTAGACGTTACTTCGTCATTTAAATATTTCAAGGCGATATCTTCAAGTTTTTCAGAGCTATCTTCTTGTTTTAAGATAAATTGAGCGAGTGGCTCTAAACCTTTTTCTTTAGCAATCATAGCACGAGTGCGTTTTTTCTGTTTATATGGTAGATATATGTCTTCAAGTTCTTGAAGTTTTTCTACTTTATCTATAGCCAAGGAGAGTTCAGGAGTCATTTTTCCTTGTTCTTCAATGCTATTTTTTATTTCATTTTGACGTTTAATTAAATTACGTACATAAATAAGCTTATCGTTTAAATCACGAAGCTGTTCATCTTTCATATTGCCAGTTGCTTCTTTACGATAACGTGCGATAAAAGGAATTGTATTACCTTCGTCTATGAGTTTTACAGCAGCATTTATTTGACTTGTTTTTAGTTTAAGTAGATTTGCTAGATAAGCTGTGATATTTTGTTCAAGCATAAAAAGTCTCCTTAATAAATGTTATTAGTAATTATATCATATAATATGAAAAAAAAGTTATAGATAAAAGCTCAAGAGTCAAACTCAATCTTAATTGACGAGGTTTTATCGCTGTGATAGAATTAACGCCATAGCAAAAAGTTTTTAGATATTACATAAAATTTATAATAATAGTGGGAGGATAAGAAAATATGCCTATAAAAATACCAAGTACATTACCAGCTTCACAAATACTAGAGAGCGAAAATATTTTCGTGATGGATACCAAAAGAGCTTATACACAAGATATTCGTCCCCTCAAGATTTTAATTTTAAATTTAATGCCTAATAAAACTGTTACAGAAACGCAATTATTAAGACTTTTAGGTAATACACCGCTACAGATTGAAGTAGATTTTATTTACACAGAGTCTTATTTACCAAAACATACATCAATACAGTATTTATCTCAATTTTATGGTACTTTTGAAGATGTAAAAGATAAATATTATGATGGTTTTATCATCACAGGTGCACCTGTTGAACGTATGGAATATGAAGAAGTAGCATATTGGAAAGAAGTATGTGAAATTATGGATTGGAGCAGAAAACATGCTTGGTCTACTTTCCATATTTGTTGGGGTGCTTTTGCAGGACTTTATCATCATTATGGTATAAAAAAATATTATGAACCTAAAAAAGTATTTGGTGTATATAAACATCATTTAAATGTAAAACATGAAAAATTATTCCGTGGTTTTGATGATGAATTCTATGTACCACATTCTCGTCATATCGGTATGAAAAGAGAAGATATTGAAAAAGTAAAAGATTTAACTATTATGGCAGAAGGTGATGCAGGAGTTTATATTGTTGCTAATTTGAAAGATAATGAATTTTTCATTACAGGTCATGCAGAATATGATCCATATAGTTTGAAAAGTGAATATGATAGAGATATAAAAGCTGGTATGGATATGCACATTCCTATCAATTATTATCCTGATGATGACCCAACAAAAGAACCGATTGTAAGATGGAGAAGTGTAGCTAACTTATTATTTAATAACTGGCTTAACTATTATGTATATCAGGAAACTCCATATGATATTGATACACTTAAACAAAATCCTAGACGTAAATAAATTAGATAAAGAGAGAAGCGTTTATTTTTATGTATTTAAAAAAGATAGCTATAATTTTTAGCTTATGTTTATTGATTTGCAATATAGCTTTGGCAAAGACCTTGCCTAACCCTGATACAAGTGCAGTGTCAGCTTGTTTGATAGATGCTGATGATAATGGTGTATTATACGGTAAAGATGAAGATAAAATAATGCATCCTGCTAGTACCACAAAAATAATGACAGCCATTTTAGCTTTAGAAAGTGGCAAATTAGACGAGCCATTAGTGATAACGCCAGAAGCAGTGAATACAGAGCCTTCTTCTTTGGGTTTAAGATTAGGCGATAAAATAACTTTAAGAGAAGCTTTAACTGGTATGATGATAGTATCTGGTAATGATGCAGCTGTAGCTGTAGCGCAAACAGTAGCGGGAAGTGTACCAGCATTTGCTAAAATGATGAATGACAAAGCAAAAGAATTAGGGGCAGTAAATACGCATTTTCTAAATCCTCATGGACTTACAGCTCAAGGTCATTATTCTACTGCTCATGATATGGCAATTATTGCAAGTTATGCTATGAAAAAGCCTGAATTTAGAGAAATAGTAAGTAAAAAAGCATATAATATGAAATATATGGATGGTCATACTGAATATGTAACTACTACAAATCGCTTTTTAAAAAGTGGTTTTGAAGGTGCTAATGGTATAAAGACAGGTTTTACAAATGCAGCAGGAGATTGCTTAGTAGCTTCAGCTACACGTGGGCAAAAAACTTTGATTGCAGTATTTTACAATGATGATTATCGTTGGGACGATGCACCAGTTTGGCTTGAATTTGGCTTTAGTTTCTATGACCCTAGTGAATTGCAAGATAAAACTGTAGTGAATAAACAAAATGTAATTAAATTAAATAAAATTACAGAACAAAGAATAAAACACAGTAGAGAAACAAATAAAAATTTAGCAGCTTTAGATGCTGCAATTGTTAACAGAGCTAAAAGCTTAAATAATAAAACAACAGATGTAGCAGATACAGCACAACAAACAAAAGCAAAAGATGTAGATGTAGTTGAAAATACAAAAGTAGAAGTATCTAGTGATGTAGATAATAATATAAATAATGATGAGTATAAAGAAAATAATAGTAGTGAAGAAAATGTCGAAGTTGCTTCTGATGTAACAACAGATATGAATACAACTGAGATAACAACACCAGAAGAATTAAACCCATCATTAGAAAAGTATGTATATTGATAAAAAACTCTTTGTTAAATATTGATTTTAATATTTAACAAAGAGTTTTTATTTTTAGGTAAGAAAGACAAAGCCTCCAGTTTTGATATGTACTATCTTTACTGAACAAAACCAGTAAGAAGAGTGTACATCAAAACTGGGGGCTTTATTTTTAAGGTGTTACTAAATGAACATTATTATGTTTGAAATAATCGTTGTATTTTGAGGAGAATTTATTATCGGAGATGATATAGTCCATATCTTTTAATTTAGCAAAAGTAACTAAGGAAACTTGGTCTATTTTTGTAGAATCTACTAATAAAATTTTAGTTTTACTGTTACTTGTAAGATATTTTTTTATATCTCCTTCCATTGGAGATGCATTTGTAGCACCATTTTCAATAGAAATACCTGTAGCAGCCAAAAAGCATTTTGAGATATTAAATCCTTCTAAAAATTGGAGAACACTTGCTCCAACAAAGGCATTAGATGGGCGATAAAGAGTGCCACCAGTAGCAATTATATTCATTTGTGGATAATGAAAAGCTTCATTAATTACATAAACGTTAGCTGTTAAAATGGTAAGATTTTTCTTTTCTGCTAAATATGGAATCATATGCATTGTAGTAGTTCCAGAATCAATGTAAATAATGTCGTTATCGTCTACAAGATTTGCAGCTAATTTAGCTAGCTGTTTCTTTTTCGTCTTATTTTTTATTTCGCGAGCAGCAAATGGTTCTGGAATATTAGTTTGATTTCGCATAATGCCACCATAGACTTTTTTGATGGTACCACGTTTTTCTAATTCAGCAATATCTCTACGAATTGTATTTTTGGATACATTAAAGATTTCACATAAGTGGTTAATAGATAAAGTATTTTGTTCCTCTAAGAGGTTTTCAATATCATTCAAACGAGTTGCTTTCATCTTATACACCGCCTAATTATAATATTATCAAAAAATATGGTTTCAAATGGGTAAATTTTGGTTAATTTAATCATTTTTTATAATTATATTATTATTATTTGTTTTTTTCAAGATATTTATAACACAAAGATTTTATCGATTTTATAAGAGTTATATATTCTATAAGTTACTCAAATATATAAAAAATATATATTAAATCTATTGACAAAATTACAAAAATGTATTAACTTATAATCAAAAGATAATCATAAAATAATCATAAAATTAATATTTTGTATCCGGATTATATGGCTGGATTTTAATAATTAAGGAGTTGAATAGACATGGGCGTGTTTTTAGTTCCATCAAAAATCTTATCTGGTGTAGGTGCAATCAATGAATTAGGTGCTAATATTAAAGGAAAAGGAAATAAAGCATTAATTGTTACTGATAAATTTATGGTACAATTTGGTAATGTTGCAAAAGTTACCAATGCTCTTGATGCATGTAATATTGAATATGTAGTATATGATGGTATTAGTGGAGAACCAACAGATAAAATGGTAGCTGAAGGTGTAAAACTTTATCAAGAAAATGAATGCGATTTCTTGATTGGTTTAGGCGGCGGTAGCCCAATGGATAGTGCTAAGGCTATTGGTGTAATGGTAGCTAGTGATGCTAAAAAAATCAGTGATTTTATGCATAAATCAATAACTGTTAACGTACCATATTTAGTAGCTATTCCAACTACAGCAGGTACAGGTTCAGAAGCTACTCAATTTACAATTATTGCTGATACAGAAAATAATGTAAAAATGCTTTTAGCAGGTCCATCTGTATTACCAGCATTAGCAGTAGTTGATCCAGCATTTACAATGACAGCTCCTCCATCTGTTACAGCTGCAACAGGTGTTGATGCTCTTTGTCATGCAGTAGAAGCTTATACATCTAGAAAAGCACAACCACTTTCTGATACATTTGCATTATCTGCTATCAAAAAAATTCATAAAAATTTACCTATTTGTTTTGCTGATGGTAAAAATGAACAAGCTAGAATGCAGATGGCACTTGGTGCAACTGAAGCTGGCATAGCATTTAATAACTCTTCTGTAACAATTGTTCATGGAATGAGTCGTCCAATTGGAGCATTATTCCATATTGCTCATGGTGTATCCAATGCAGTATTATTACCAGCTTGTATGGAATTTGCTATTCAAGAAAATACAGCAAGATTTGCTGAAATTGCACGTATTATGGAAGTAGCAACAGATGAAACTGATGATATGACAGCAGCTAAAGCTTTTGTAGCTGAAGTGACACGTTTCTGTAAAGAATTAAATATTCCTTCTGTTGAAGAAATTTTAAATAAAAATGGATTTACAAAAGATGATTTCTTAGCTCAATTAGACAAAATGGCTACAGATGCATTAGATAGTGGTAGCCCTGCAAATACAATGAGACAACCAACTAAAGAAGAAATCATTGAAATCTACAAAAAATTGTTTTAATTGATATATAATTAAGGAGTAAAAACTATGGCATTAGCTAAATTAAGTGAGCTTTTGAGCTCTGTAAAAGATAATAGTTATGCAATTGGTTCATTTAATGTTTCAAATATGGAAATGGCAATGGGAGCAATAAAAGCAGCAGAAAAAATGCAAGCCCCTATTATCATTCAGATTGCAGAAGGAAGACTTAGATATTCTCCATTAGAAATTTTAGGGCCAATCATGATGGCAGCAGCAAAAAATACAACTGTGCCAATCGCCGTACATTTAGATCATGGTGGAACTATGGAAACAATAAAATTAGCTCTTGAATTGGGCTTTACATCTGTAATGTTTGATGGTTCTAAATATCCTCTTGAAGAAAATATCGCACGCACAAAAGAAGTAATTGCTTTGGCAAAATCCTATGGTGCTGATGTAGAAGCAGAAATTGGACGTGTAGGTGGAGCAGAAGGCGATTATAAAGCAGTAGATATTGCACTTACTAGTGTAGAAGAAGCAAAATGCTTTGCAGAAGAAACAAAAGTAGATGCTTTAGCTGTAGCTATTGGTACTGCTCATGGTAATTATAAAGAAACACCAAAATTGCGTATTGATAGATTAAAAGAAATTGCAGATGAAGTTAGTTGTCCACTTGTATTACATGGTGGTACAGGTCTTACAGAACAAGATTTTAAAAACTGTATTGCAGGTGGTATCAAAAAGATAAATATAGCGACTGCTTCTTATGATAGTGTAGCTAAACGTTTTAAAGAAGTGGCAAAAGAAGTTCCAGATGCAAATTATTTTACATTTAGTGATGCTGCTGTAAATGCTACTTGTGAAAATATTATGAGACATATGGAAATATTTGGCTTGAAAAATAAATTATAATTCGGCAAATATATAGATTAAGGAGAGAACAACATGGCTTTAATAGAATTTGATCAAAATAAACCAATGGATATAGTTTTAATTGGTAGAGCTGCTATTGATTTTAACCCAAATGAAATACATCGTACTTTAGATAAAGTAAGAACTTTCACTATGTATGTAGGAGGTAGCCCTGCAAATATTGCTGTAGGTGTTAATAAACTTGGTAAAAAAGTAGGATTTATTGGTGCTGTATCTGATGATCAATTTGGTGATTTCATTATCAATTTCTTCAATGATAGAGGTATTGATACAACTCAGATCGTAAGAGCTAAAAATGGTGAAAAACTAGGTCTTACTTTCACTGAAATTAAAAGTCCAACAGAAAGCAGTATTTTGATGTATAGAAATATGGCTGCTGATTTTGTAATTACTCCAGAAGATGTGTCTGAAGAATATATTGCACAAAGCAAAATCTTATTAGTATCTGGTACAGCTCTTGCAGCAAGCCCATCTCGTGAAGCTTGTCTTATGGCAATTAATTATGCTAAAAAGCATGGTACAAAAGTTATTTTTGATATTGACTATCGTGAATACAACTGGAGAAGTAAAGCAGATATTGCTGTTTACTATTCTTTAGTTGGACGCATGAGCGATGTTATTATTGGCTCTCGTGAAGAATTTAATTTAACTGAATATTTACCAGAAGAAAATGATGTAGCAGATTATGAAATAGCAGAAAAATATTTAAATTATGGTAATCAAATTGTTATTATTAAACATGGTAAAAAAGGTTCTGTAGCTTATGGCGCAGATAAAGAAGCTTTTAAAGTTGATTCTTATAAAATTAAACTTTTAAAATCCTTTGGTGGTGGAGATGCTTATGCTTCTGCATTTATCTATGGTCTTTTAGAAGGTTGGAGCTTAGCAGATTCTCTTCGTCATGGTACAGCACATGCAGCTATGGTTGTTGCTAGTCATAGCTGTTCTGAAGCAATGCAAGATGCACCAGCTATTGATGCTTTTATTCAAGAACATGCAGCTGAACAAGTTATTACTCCTGTTGAATGGAAGGTAGTGTTATAATGGCTGAAGCAAAATTTGGTAAAATGGGTGCACAATTAAAACATGGTTATAATAGTGCGACTATTTGTGAAAGCAATATGATGATGGACATTGGTATTCAAGTTATGAGTGCTGGTGAAAAACTTACTTTTAACGAACAAGCAAAAGAAGTTGCCTATGTAATTTTAACTGGTGAAGTAAAAATATCTTGGGAAAATAATACAGAAGTAATGAAACGTACTTCTTTATTTGATGAAAATCCTACTTGTTTGCATGTACCATTAGCTACAGAAGTTACTATAGAAGCTGTAGTAGATTCTGAGGTTTTAATCCAAAAAACAGAAAACGATACAAAATTTGCTCCTAAATTCTATCATCCAGAAGATGTACAAGCTGATGTCTTCGGTGGAGGTGTATGGAGCGGTACAGCAACAAGAACTGTTCGTACAATTTTTGATTATGAAAATGCGCCATATTCTAATATGGTAAATGGTGAAGTTATCAATAGCCCAGGTCGTTGGTCTAGTTATATACCACATTTTCATCCACAGCCAGAAGTATATGTATATAAATTTGACCGTCCACAAGGTTTTGGTGCAGCTTTTATTGGTGAAGATACCTTCCGTACAGAAACTAATGCATATGTAGCAATTCCTGGTGGAGATATACATCCACAGGTAACAGCTCCAGGTTATGCTATGTGGTATAGCTGGATGATAAGACATCTTCCAGATGATCCTTGGGCCAAAACTCGTATTGTATGTGAAGAACATGCTTGGCTTGAAGAAGATGGAGCAGAAGCAAAAATTTGGGATCCTCTAAAGAAATAAAATAAATTAAAAATAGAAAAATGGAAAAGCTATAATTTTGAATTATCAAGATTATAGCTTTTTTGTTTTTAAAAATGTTTAAAAATATAAAATATTATTAAAAAGATAATATAAACCTATTTTTTAGTTAATATTATATCTATAGTGTTCTTTTATTATATGCTATAGTATTAATTGTAAAGGCAAGGTAGAAAACGAAATTTTATGTACATAAAGATAAATATTGCCCGTAGAAGCAAAATAGATATTGCAATCGGAAAAGAAAGGATTAGATAATAATGGCAAATACAGTTCGTCTTACAGTAGCACAAGCTTTAGTAAAATTTTTAAATAATCAATACATTGAATTTGATGGTAAACAAAATAAAATGTTTAAAGGTATCTTCACTATTTTTGGTCATGGTAATGTTGTTGGTCTTGGTGAAGCTTTAGAAAATGATCCAGGTGATTTAATTGTACATCAAGGTCGTAATGAACAAGGTATGGCTCATGCAGCAATGGGTTATGCAAAACAAAAAAGAAGAAAACAAATTTATGCATGTACTTCTTCTGTAGGACCTGGTGCAGCAAATATGGTAACAGCAGCAGCAACTGCAACTGCTAACTGCATACCAGTATTATTTTTACCTGGTGATGTATATGCAACTCGTCAGCCAGATCCAGTTCTTCAACAAATGGAACAACCACATGATTTATCTATTAGTACAAATGATGCTTTTCGTGCTGTATCTAAATATTGGGATAGAGTTACTCGTCCTGAACAGTTGATGAGTGCATGTATCAATGCAATGCGTGTATTGACTGATCCAGCTGATACTGGTGCAGTAACAATTGCACTTCCTCAAGATGTTGAAGGTGAAGCATATGATTATCCAGAATACTTCTTCCAGAAACGTGTTCATCGCATTGACCGCCGTCCTGCAACAAAAGCTATGGTTGAAGATGCAATTAAATTAATCACTGCTAAGAAAAAACCAATGCTCATTTGTGGTGGTGGTGTAAAATATTCTGAAGCTTGGGATACATTTAGAGAATTTGCTCATAAATATAATATTCCATTTGGCGAAACACAAGCAGGTAAAGGGGTTATCGTTTGGGATGATCCAATGAATTTAAATGGTCTTGGTGAAACAGGTTGTATAGCTGCTAATGAAATTGCTAAAGAAGCTGACCTTGTAATTGGTGTTGGTACTAGATATACAGACTTTACGACATCTTCTAAATGGATTTTCCAAAATCCAGAAGTTTCTTTCTTAAATATCAATGTTTCTGAATTCCATGCATATAAATTAGATGGTGTACAGGTTGTAGCTGATGCTAAAGTAGCACTTGAAGCTATTGATGCTGAACTTGAAAAAACTGGTTGGAAATCTTCCTATACTACAGAAATTGCTGCTGCTAAAGCAAAATATGTAGCAGAAACAGATCGTTTATACAACTTAGAATATACAGGTAAAGATTTTGTTCCAGAAATTGATGATGCTTTAGATACAGATAAAGTATATGAAGAATTCCACAATATTACAGGTTCCTATCTAACTCAAAGCCGTGCATTTGGTATTATTAATCAATTTGTTGCTAAAAATGGTGGCGTTGTAGTAGGTGCATCTGGTTCTTTACCAGGAGATTTACAAAGAGGTTGGCGTGTATATAACCCTAATACTTACCATGTTGAATATGGTTTCTCTTGTATGGGTTATGAAGTAAATGCTTCTTTAGGTGTAAAAATGGCTGAACCTGATAAAGAAGTATATACTATGGTTGGCGATGGTGCATACATGATGCTTCATTCTGAACTTCCTACATCTATTCAAGAACATAAAAAGATTAATGTTATGTTATTTGATAATATGACATTTGGTTGTATTAACAATCTTGAAATTGAACATGGTATGGGTAGCTTTGGTACAGAATTCCGTTTCAGAAATGAAAAAACTGGTAAATTAGATGGTGGCTTTGTACCAGTAGATTTTGCGATGAATGCAGCTTCTTATGGTTGCAAAACTTATAAAGCAACAACTGTAGAAGAATTAAAAGCAGCTTTAGAAGATGCTGAAAAACAAACAGTATCTACATTAATAGATATCAAAGTATTACCAAAAACAATGCTTCATGGTTATGGTCATTGGTGGCGTGTAGGTCAGCCTCAAGTTTCTAAGAGTGAAACTGTTCGTAAGGCATATGAAGCACTTAAAGTAGAACTTGCAAAAGCTAGACAATATTAATTGAAATATTAAAATGAATAAAAGTCCCATAATTTTATGGGACTTTTTTAGTATAATTTATTGGAGTGTAATAAAAATGAAAGTAGTAGCATTTAATGGTAGCCCTAGAAAAGGCGGTAATTGTGAACAAGCGTTAAATTTTATGGGAGAAGTATTTAATAACAATGGTATAGATTTTGAAATTGTACAAGTTGGTAATAAAATGATAAGAGGATGTTTAGCTTGTTATCATTGTTTACAGACTGGCAGTAGTTATTGTGTGCAAAAAGATGATGTTAATGAATGGATTGATAAAATGGTAGAAGCTGATGGTATAATCGTAGCATCTCCAGTTTATTATGGTGGTATATCAGGTACAATGAAATGCTTTTTAGATCGAGCTTTTTTAGCTGCTGGTCATAAACTTCATCATAAAGTAGGAGCATCTATAGTAACTGCTCGTCGTTCTGGAGCATTAGAAACATTTCAACAATTAAATGCGTATCTTAATACTATGGAAATGATAATGCCAACAGCAGATTATTGGAATAATCTTCATGGATTAGATGTAGGAGAAATAAATCAAGATATTGAAGGTATTGAAGTTGTACAAAAATTAGCTCGCAATATGGCTTGGATAATGAAAGTAATAGAAGCAAGTAAAGGCAAGATTGATCCACCAGAAACAAAACCACGTACTATGACTAATTTTATACGTTAGAAGTAAAAAAGAGTCTTGTTATCAAGGCTCTTTTTTTGCTAAACTAGAGAAAAGAATAAATATGTATTTTGAGGAGTAAAGTTGTATGACAAAAACAGCAAGAGAATTACAAGAAGAAGGATTATTATACGATGTTTTTGAACAAGAATTAACTGATATAAAAGATAAAACATATGGTTTAGTCAGTGAATTGAGTAGAGTTAGTCATTTTGATACGGAATATGTGATGTCTTTAGTAAGAAAAATAGTAGCGAAAATAGGTCAAGATAGCTATATTGTGCCACCATTTCGTTGTGATTATGGCGACCATGTATTTATTGGTAATAACACATATATAAATTACAATTGTTGCTTTTTAGACTCAGCAAAAGTTACAATTGGCGATTATGTATATATGGGACCAAATTGTAATATTTTTACACCATGTCATCCTATTCATCATGAATTACGTAAGGAAAAAGTAACTGAATACGCACTTCCTGCAACAGTGGGTTCACATAGCTGGATTGGTGGAGATGTAGTCATCACTCCAGGTGTTACTATTGGTGAAAATTGCGTCATTGGTGCAGGTTCTGTAGTAACAAAAGATATTCCAGATAATTCAATTGCTGTAGGTAATCCTTGCAAAGTAATTAGACAGATAAATGATAAAGATAGAGAATATATAAATAGTTTGATTTTAGATGATGAAACAAAAGATAGCAAATATAAACAAGAAAATGGTTATATTTATAGTGCCAAAGATGAAGCTATTTTTAATATAGTGAAAGATACAGTTCATTATGTAGAGATTTTAAATAAATTATCTAATAGTGAAATTCAGCGTCGTAGAGATTTCTTAAGAACTTTTGTGGCAAAATTAGATGAAGGCGCTATGATTAATAGCCCATTTTATATGGAGTTTGCTAATCATTTAGAAATGGGGGTAAATAGCTTTATCAATTATGACTGTATTATGCTTAATAATGCAATGGTAAAGTTGGGCGATAATGTATTAGTTGGGCCAAAAGTAAGTTTCTATACAGTTATGCATCCAATTGACGCTAAACAACGCGAACAATGGCTTGTATATGCTAAGCCAATAACTGTTGAAGATAATGTATGGATTGGTGGTTCAGCTACTATTTTAGGTGGTGTAACTATTGGTAAAAACGCCATTGTAGGTGCTGGTGCAGTAGTAACAAAAGACGTTGAGCCAAATACAATAGTAGTGGGTAATCCTGCTAGAGTTTTGCGTAAAATCACAGCAGAAGATAGTAAGAAATATCAAGAAGAATTAGCAAAACAAAAAGATATAAATAAAAGTGAATTTGATAAGATGATGGCTGGTCAATGGTATAATGCAATGGATTATTCTATGTTGAAATTGCGTCAAGAAAATAATAAAAAGACAGAAGCATATAGCAGAATAACTATAAATACTTTATCTTATAAAGATAGAATGGCAAAAGCTATTGTTAAAGAATTTGGTGAAAATGCTAATATCATACCACCATTTACTTGTGATTATGGTTGTAATGTCAAAGTAGGAAATAATACAGTTATCAATCATAGTGGTGTATTTTTGGATACAAATGAAATCAATATTGGTAAACATGCTTTAATTGGGCCAAAATCTGGGCTTTATGGAGCTATACATCCTTTTGATGTAGAAGCTAGAAATGAAGGTATTGAAAAAGCAAAAACAATCAACATCGGTGATGGTGCTTGGCTTGGTGGTAAAGTAACAGTAGTACCAGGTGTAAGTATTGGTAAACATTCAGTGATTGGTGCAGGTTCAGTGGTAACAAAAGATATACCAGATGATGTAGTAGCAGTAGGTAATCCTTGTCGAGTAATTAGAAAAATTACAGAAGATGATAAAATAAATCCAATCCGTAAAAAATAAATAGATAATAAAAAAGCCTTAAGAATTGAACTGCACCCCAAAAGTTGGACACAAAACAACTTTTGGAGGTGCAGTTTTTTTATGACTAAATACTCAAATGAATTTAAA